>NZ_JAVCWM010000030.1:0-78052 GCF_030846495.1 Massilia scottii
AGATTCTGCGGGGGCGTCGAAATGGGCCGAATAGATGCGGTAATTCGTGCTGCGGCCACGCCGCATTTCGCGCCGAAGGATGCCGAGCGCTTCCAAGGCCGTGATGTGGCCTTGAACGGTACGCTCGCCCATGCTGCATTTGTACGCTATCGTCGCGATCGATGGATAACACTCGCCCTGGTCATTGGCGTTGTCGCACAGCGCGATCAACACGAACTTTTGCCCCGACGGCAACGGCGACTTCCATGCTGCTGTCATTAAACTAATACTCATTTGAATCCTATGTGCTGCATCAGTACGGCGCACCGCCCGTCATGTGTTCGATACGGTGTTGACCACGCAGTCTCTGCTGGGTGACGCTGGCGGCGAGTGCCGCTAGGAAGGCTGGGTTCACTCATCGGATGTCATTCGGCGCTACGGCCCGCCTGGGTCGCACGGACGCAGTGGACGCATTTGCCGTACTGGGCCAGCTGCTTGGCGAACACGTTCTTCCCGCAAGCGCATTTCTTCGGCCTCAGCACCGGTCCAGGCTTGGACGCCCGCGTCCGCTCGCTAAACATGTCGGAGCCGATCCGACTTCCCACGGCCCACGTCATGCCGCCCTCCAGGTAATGGCACCGCTTGTGCCGTCTGGCTTGATCTGGCCAAGTGTTTTCAAGCGCTGCAGGGGCGCATACAGCTCAGGCGATTTGACGCCGAGTGCGTTGGCGATCTCAGCCACAGTGCGGCCGCCGTGCGCGCGTACGTGCTCAAACGTCTTGCGCTCGATGTCGCTGGGCGGGCGCCGTCCTGCGCGCCGCGCAGGTTCATCAAGCACATGCCTGGCGTGCAGCGCGGCGTGCTGCGCCGCAAAGTGTTGAAATGCATTCATTCGGTCTTCTTTATTGGAGATCATGTTTCCGGTCACACGGGCAGACAGTAGGGGCGGCACAACGCCGTCCGCTAAAAATGCAGACTTGCGCACTTCATGCCAGCGACCTCGATTAGGAGGTCAACTGCGGGGCACTAGGTTTTCATCGGTACTCGTCCGGTTGCAGGTAGACAATGGCGTCAACGGGCACGACCTTGAGCCCGGCCGCTGCGAGCAAACGCGCGCAGTAATTGAGCTGCCCGCCCGATTTCGCACGAGAAATGGACGATTCGTGCATGCCCATTCGGTCCGCAATAGCGGTAGCCGTTGCTTTATTGATAAAATGCAAGATTGTCGTAAAATTCTTGCGTGACTGGTCGGCAATTTCCGGGGATACTTGGGCCAGGTCGGCCAGTTCGCTCTTGCTAAACTCGGCATCGGACGGGTCCGTATCCAGGGCGAGGCTGTTAGGCATGGAGAAATCCTATGCTGCATGGGTAAAAAATTGATAAAGTACCGGCGGTAGGCAAGAATGAGAGGGGCGAAAAGATCCGTGTCGAGCTGGGCCGCCACGTGCAATAAGCCTGGCGCGTGCGGACCGCGTGCTATACAACTACGCCGCGATGTCAGTTTCAGTTCTCCACCTCAAACATTATTGCTACCAATAAATTTTTAACAAAATATTACAGTTTTTCGTAGGTTTTTACAATAAATTATTGCATTTAGTGGTTTAAGAAATTATTGTGGTAAAAATATAAAAATGACAAATGTGCAAAAAGACGTCCCTGATCGCACCCAGCGCCTTCGGGACGCGTTGCAGCGAAAAAATGGCGGGAACGCGTCAGAGCTCGCGCGCTACGCGCAGGTGGTCCCGCAAGCCGTCAGCAAGTGGCTTACAGGCACCCAGTTCCCGCGAGACAAGGCGTTAGACTTGGCGGCAGAATTCCTTAATGTGACCCCGGAATATCTCAAATTCGGCACGCCTACGGTACGCCCACCGCCAACCGCAGATACCCTTATCCTGATGTACGTCAAGCCGCTCGAAGCCAAGCTGCTGACAAACTTTCGCGAGTCGACAGAGCAAGGCCAACACCAGATGATGATCTCATCGACGCATGCCGAGAAACTGTCCTCAGAAAAATTACCCGAAAAAGGTGCAGCTTTGGACTAGCCGCAATTGCTGTTCCGCAGTGGCATGGTGGCCGACAAGGCGGCGATGGTATCTGCGACGGCGAGCGAACGCGCGACGTTCACCAGATACGCTTTTGACGCGGCCGAGGTGGAGTCGAACAAACCCATCAAGACATTGCGCGCCTGGTGCGACGAGGCGTTTTCGATGGGCACTTCTGGTACTGGTAGATTCAATTGAGCGGCGCTTTGAGTGGACATGGTATTAATCTGCTAACAATAATGTTACAACATGGAAACTGTAGTGACACTTTGCCAGAGCGTAGGCCTCATGGCAACCGAAGTTAACTATCACCTTTCGCCGAAGTAATAATTTACGTTTGACAGTAAACTATCAGCTGCAAGTTGAGCAACACATCAAATTATGCGGCTGTTAATTGTTACGTTTTTGCAATATTTATTGCCGGCAGACTGGTATCGCTAACTGCGGAGAAGGGGCGGCCTGTGTGAAGTAGCGCCTGCTGAAGCTGCCACGCCTTGGGACGCGCCCCTCAACTTTGCCCAATAGCTAAGATTAACGATCTGCGCTACACTTGCCACCGCTTATTGCAATGCGGAATTAAATGGTTTGTAGCACCCCGTTTCCCGAAGTGAGAATGACCACGGCCCAGCTGCGCGCGGTCGCGCACCTTGCCACGCTCATACAGGCCGACGAAACCTTGCTGCGCGAGATCCGGCGCATCGTGCCCGCCAAGGTCGCCGGCTTCAGCGAATGGCGCGGCCAACTTGATTCCGAAGTGTGGGTCCGTTTCCACTGGTATTTCGATGAGGTACGCGACGATTTTGTCGTTCCGGCGCAGGGCGTAAGTACAAACATCGTTCTTGTCACCCCCTTCAAACACGATCTGTCCCGGTCCACGTTCTATCGCATGCTGATGCGCCGCCTTCGACGCCGGCTCGACTGGCAACCCTATGTGAAGCTCAACCCGGAGGCGCAGGACGTGCGCAATGATCCGCAGCTGCCGTCGATGCGTGCCGCGTTGCGTCCCATACCCATTGCCATGCGGCCCCTTCACCGGGATGGAACCGCGACTTGGGGCAGAAAGACCGCACGCGAACTGGCCTGCCTCCCGCCGGCGGAGCAGTTCGCGCAGATCGCCAAGCTGGCCAGGCAGAAGTTCTCCTTCGACCAGACCCTCGCCTACGCTCGCTGCAAGGATAATGTCAACATCTACGCGCTTGAAGAAAATCACCGGCCGGCCTGGCGCGAGGTGTATGCAACGGAAGAACTCGCGATGCGCGATCCACGCTTGCACATGCAGCGCGGCGCCCATACCTGGCACGCTGAGCAATGGCACGCCGAAGACCCCGCGTTCTGGACCGCAGCTATCGCACAAGGCATCGAGCATGGCTGGCTGATGACGTCCGACGACGGCCTGGCCACGCTGGTCCTGTCACGCAAGGGAGAAGCTGTCACGGAAAGGGAGCTGCGCCTGATCGAGCCCAGTCTGATCGAAATCGCCCGGTTCGCGCACAGCATGATGCGGCACCAGCTGCGCCCGCCCGCAGCCGCCCAAGCAGCCGCGGGAGCGGTCCTATCGGATATCGAGAGGACGATTCTGCTTCACATGCACGATGGCCTGCAGCGCAAGGAGATCGCCGACCGCATGAGGATGAGCCTGTCTGCATTGGACCGGCATATCAAGTCGTTCAAGGTCGAATTGAAAGCCAAGTCCAGCATCGATGCAATCAACAAGGCCCGGCTGCACGGCATGCTCCCCGCTACAGGATAGTCAGGCGCGGTCGACGTGCTCGCGCAGGAACCTGGCGTGCGAATACGGTTCGCGCTTTCGATAGTGGTCGGGTAGATCGAACATCGCCCAGTAGTAATCTTCCCTGCCCCGCGTGACCTGCGGTCGTTTGCAGTATTTCAGCGGGTCGCCTGGCAGATCGGAGGACCAGCATCCGTCGCCTGTATGGAAAAACGGCACCACGCGACGCTCACGCAGCGCGGCCGACAGCTCCGCAGGCGCACCCTCCTCTGCAGCGATATCGGCATGCCATTCAAGACTTCTGGCGTTCATCATCGGGACGAGCGTGGGCGATCCTTCTGCGTCAAAGAACAGAAAGCCGTGGGGATTGGTAAAAAGATAGTATTCAACGAATCCGTAGCGATCACACAGGCCCTGGACCATGGCGGCCGTAGCCGGGTCGCGCAAAAATCCAAATTCGTGGGCGTCCAGCTGACCGGCCTGGCTGCGTGATTGATCGAGGAAGTAGGTGTTCTGCAAAGCGTCGATCGCCGCCTCCAGCTGGTCGAGCGCGTCGGGCTCCTGCTTCCGGATAAACCGATGGATGAGGCCACGATTAAAGGCCGCCACGGCAAAGCTCGCGTCGGCGCACGCAGTGAACATGATTTTCTTACAGGGCAGATCGGCGGCCGCCTCGCAAAACTCCAGCCCATCCATGTCCGGCATCGCGTAATCGATCACCACGACGGTGGGCAGCGAAAAACGCTGGGGATCGCCGACAAAGTGATAGATCCGCTCCAGGTCGCTTTCGGCGGTCGTGCCCCCTTCACCGCACTCATCTTCAAAGCCTAACAGTTGGGGTCCACCTGGGTCCACCCTGCTGAAAATGTCCGACACCCAGTCGAGTGCCGCGCGAGCCCGGTTGAAGGTGGTCTTTGCCAGGCTTTGTTCGAGGTGGAAATCCAGTACGGCGAGTGAAGAACGATCATCATCAATCACAACCGTCATTGTCGGGTGACGGTAAAGCGGCAACTGGACTGGCATGCATGTCTCCTCGGACGGCTTTTCAGTATATAGCGGAATGAAGTTACAAAAAAGGCCAATGTTGGATAAAAGCATTTATCACCAATTCTCACATTTTTTGATGAAATAAAAAATTACAACAAAATCGCTAAATTGCAATATTATGTTGCAAGTGCTGGCGACGTGCCGGCCCCATTTTCCCAAAGCGCACCCCAGGAGCCTATGAAAGAAACTAACACCAATCGCACACCGGATTTCTTCCTGCTGCCGTGTGCCCAGCCAATGGAACCATCCGTGAAACGTCATTACATCGCGGCCCTGGTCGTGCTCGTCTGCGCAGTCGTGTATCTCAACGTCGCGCACTCCTCGCCCGCCCCTCTCGGCTGCCGCGCCGAGCTGTCCCAGTAAGGCCCAATATGTCGACTGCCTATCGGGGTGTCCAAAAAGTGCTCCAGGATGAAATCGATCCACTATGGGGACGCATTGAACAGTTATTGAAGGAACACGACATCTGCGCCATCGCCGCGTTCGTCATCCCGCTTACGCCGAACACGGGCACTGTTGTCCTGTACGCGACGCCGAACAAGGACGGCACCATGCCGGCATCGCTGATGGCGGCCTACAAAGCCATCGATCCGACAGCCGTTATTACGCCATTTCCCTCTGACGACACGCCGGCGTAAAGGCTTTGTCCGCACGAATCGCCACACATGTCGCGGCGCTGAACCTGGCCCTCCGACCGTGGCCCGCCCTACCAAACCGCGCATATGAAAACTACACCCGCATGCCGCCACGCCACCTATTGCGTGGCGTGCGCGAATTTTCCTGATGGCGCACAGATCCTGCGCGAGCTGCTTGCCATCGTCGGCAACGACGGCTATGCAATGACCGCCCTCACCCTGGGCGGCTACCGCAAGGATCTCGGCACCACCATCGCCAACTATCTCGACCTTTACACATCACGACATGAACGACTTGATCGCGCAACTGCGCCTCGCCAATGACCCGACAGCCGACGCGGCCGCCGACCACATCACCACGCTAACCGAGCGCGTCGCGGCCCAGCAAACCGTTATGGACCGCGCGGCGAGCATCCTGGTCGAAGCCATCGAATCGGTGGACGGCGTCAATGCACCGCAAGCTGAGACGTGCATCAGCAGCATTCACGGCCAGCTGGCCGACGCGGGCAGAACCACTGCGGAACAGTACCTTGAGCGGATCTGCGAACGGATCGGCGCCACCGCTGGCATACCGCCGTACACGGAATTCAATCCGCTCACGGTGCTGGACCAGATCCGGGTTGTCTTGCATGCACAGCAGAGGAACGCGGAACGCCTTGATTGGGCAATGTCGGTACTGTGGGCGCCGGCCGACAGCGAGAACGAGCCGCACCTGGTCGTGCGCACCAAAGGGACAAGGGCGATCATCCGGAAGTTCACGCGGGGCACAGCCTGGCTCGATGTGGTCGACCAGCACCTCACCACCTGTAGTGCTCCGTACGCCACATTTTGAACCGCTCAGGCCGCTATTTTTATCAATGGACGATTTTTTCACAAAAGTCCTTTGAAAACGTCCGACGTTAACGTTATGATCCTAAGCACAATAATTCAGCCTGGGCATAGCATGACAATGGTTACTAGGACTTTTCAAGGCGTCAAAGCGAAATTAGCACTGGAACTTACGGGGTTTAATGGAACGCCGAAGATGTTCCGATCCAAATTTCGTGATGCTGACGATAACGTTCATGCACTATATAGTGCGCGACAAATTCGTGAGATTCGCATGAAGTTGCTGGATATCCACCCGGATCATCCCCGCCCCGTAAAACTTCCCCCTCTCATCGTTGACCGTACCGCGAAGGGCGGCGTCGGGAAGACAACGATTGCGGGCAATACCGGTACATGTCTGGCGCTGTCTGGTTACAAGGTTCTGCTGATAGATGGCGACCCTCAAGGCACGCTCACGGGGCTGTTCGGCATCAACCCACTGACCGAGAACATTACGCATGTTGGCGACTTAATGAAGCGAGCTGCGCGAAATGAGCCAACACGGATTTCAGATGCTGTGCGACCCATCTACGAAGGAGGAATGCTCGATCTGATTCCTGCGGACATCACCATGGCCAACGACTCATGGCTGATTGGCACCTTGAACCGCGAACAAGCGTTTGTACGGCTACTTGAGGAAGAGGTCGCATTTTTTAGCCAATACGATGTGATCATTGTTGACTCTGCGCCAGGATCATCACTTCTGGCTACTACATTCATGCTGGCATGCAAGCTGCTGTTGGCTGTCGTCACACCAGAACCTCATTCCATAGCTGCTATGGACGTACTGGCGTCAAACGTACACGAAATCAACTCTGCATTCAAAAACCGAGATGCCAATCTGGAAGTACATATCGTTGTCAATAAATATAATCAGACCAAGAAGCCCCACAACGATATGCTCGCCACGCTGTTAGCGCAATACCCGAGCCGTATTAACGATGTCATCGTGCGCGACTTCGTCGGATTCTTACGCGAAGCCGATCCAAACAACACGAGCACGAACGGGACTGTGTTAGAGAAAGAGCCAAATTCTGTTGGTGCACGAGATATTATTGACCTAACAAAAACACTTATCAAACGATATGATATTCGTTTGGACTATCGCGCGGCTGGATCTGAGGCGACTGTATGAGCAATTCACGACCAGGTATTAAGGTTTCAGGACTGATCTCCAGCGGAAAAGTTTCCGCCAAAGAGGGGGTGCAGGAGTCTCGCGCTTTTGATGTTCCCACTAGCCTGCCTGATAGCGGAGAAATTGAACAGATTGAGGGCCAACGTCCTCACCTTCAAGTAGCCAGCTCAGCAAGTCCTATGCGATGGGAGGTGGTTATTGATGAGCTGCACGACGTTGACGTCGATCTTGTGTACGACAGCCCGTTCCAGACAGAAGAAGATTCCATTGGGCGTTACGACCCGGAGAGTATTGATGAATTGGCCCATACGATGGCTAATGCCGGTCAGCAAGAGCCAGTCGTGGTTCGGTGGGTGAACGGACGATTCGAGCTGATTGCAGGCCACCGGCGGATCAGAGCGGCAAGATCGATGGGCTGGACGAAAATCCGAGCTCGAATCGTCAAGCTGGACGATACCGCGGCGGAAAAGGGACTGATGGTCCACAACGAGGGACGTAAGGAAAACACCGATTACAAAAAGGCAAAGCTATACGCGCGCGCCAAAGCAAAAGGCTATGCCAGGACGCAGGATGAGCTCGCGCACATGTTTGCTACGAAGCAAGGCTCGGTTTCTAAACGGCTTGCCATGCTGACCCTTCCAGAACCCATTCTAAAGATGCTTGACGCAAAGCCTGATTTGATTGGCATGGGAACAGCAAAAACAATACATGAGCTTGTCGAAGAACTTCCTGCGGAAATTGATCTAGTGGTGAAGGCGGTCGAGCGCATCAAGGAACAAAACGCCCCGGAAAATTCGGTACGTGCATGGGTTGCGCAGATGGTCCAATCGCGAAACAAAGTGCATGAAAAAAAGCGAACTGACAGTAAGCCGAAAGTCATCACGGACCCGAGGAACAGACAGCTCTATACAGCGAAGCTCGAAGGCAGGGTAATTACACTGCGCGTCAGTGCGATGGAGCTTGATCCAGTAGAAGAGTTAGCGCTCATGGTCGAGTATTTCCAGAACAAAGCGAATGCTTTAGCCATTGCAACGCCCAAGCCGACGGAAATTGAATAAGTGAATTCTTCTTTAAAATCAATAGGTTATAAATTATTCCACTGGAATAATTCGTATCAATGCTGCCCAGTAGCGTTTCATGCAAGGATAGAATAAAGTGATTTTCCCTTTAAAATCAACAGGTTATAAATTATTCCACTGGAATATTTTACGCCACCTGCATTCACAGCGAGGCATGCTATGAAAAAATAGCCTACGCAAACAAAAAACCCCAGCTTGCCGGCCGGGGTTTTTTGCTTTCTGAACTACAAATAATGCATTCGGGTGACTAAGAGCTGCGTGAGAACTTCATCTTAGCCCCCATGAAATGCGACGTCAAACCATTTGTGGCCATATTGGTCCACGGAGAGCGCTCGTGCCTGCAATTACACTAGATGATGTTGTAAAGCCATACCTTCACCTCCCTACCGCTATTCAAAGTGCCTTAATGAGGATTGAAACTCACCCTACATTCCGCGCACTGACGAGAAGTACCCTCTCTGTGCTCAAGACACTGGTCACCCGCGCGTCCGCCACCAACGGGGCCGCGGTCATCCGCGCCCGAGTGGACAGGATGGCCGACGAAGCATGCGTCAGCTACAAAACGGTTCAGCGTGCCATGCGCACGTTCCGTGAATTCGAGTGGGTCCTTCCGGCGACGGAAGGCCGGTCGGAATACGGGGTGTTCGAGTCGAAACGCTATGTCTTCACGCCGGGCTTGTGCGAGCTGATCGATTTGCCGACCAAGAGCAAACCCGCCCCAGCTTTAGCCCAGGAGACACAAATGTCCGACGGTGCTATATACGTTGATCTTAGTTTAAAAAAAGATCTACAGGAGATCTCGATCAAAAATCGAGAAGGGCAACCCCCAACCCTTCCTCCCACAGTGGCACGAATTCCAGAGGAAACCGGCATGCTGGCGACTGGTGTTTGCAAGCTGCTCGGGGTCGCTCGTCGCAACGACTACAAGCTCGAAGACGTGTATTTGGTTGCCAAGCCCTACCTCGACAAAATCGGTGCCAATGCCGCGCGATGCTATCGCTATCTGCACGCTATGCTGGTGAACCCGAAGAAGGTCGACTACGCCGGCAAAGCCGCCCAGGAGCGCCGCAAATGCGAACCAGATCCGGCACGTGAGCTGGCCAACATCGCCAGGGAGTGCCGCTTCAAGCGCTACTACCACGTCAGCAACGGCATGCGCGTGCGCTTCTTCGACGGCACCGCCGAGGTGACTCGGGACAGCAATTGCGAGCTGTATGCCGGCGAGCAAATGCAGGGCTTGTACAAGGGAATCGCCAACGGCAATCTGCGGGAAGTGGTCGAGTGATCGCGGTGCGCGCCCGGCCGCTATCCGGGGTCCGGAAAGCGAATCGCCATTGTCGCGACGGTTTCTGCATGGCGCTCGGCATCGTCCTTGTGCAGGTACCGGCCGGTGGTCTTGATCGAGGCATGACGGGCGTTAAGCTGAACAGTCTTGAGCGGCACGCCGCCGTTCGCCTGATGGGTGACGGACGAGTGGCGCAGCCAGTGGGTCGACGCGCGCGACAAGCGGGCGGCGATCTCGGTCATTCCGGCTTGCACGGCCATGACGCGAGCGCGCTCGATGACACCCTTGAGCGCGGCGGCGATCGCGTAATGACTGGCGCCGCGCTGGGGGCCGCGGGTCGCCAGCACGAGCGACGTCGTGTCGCCCGGTGCCGGCAGCGCTGGCAGACCGAACGCTTGGCGGTACTGGCGGAACTCGGCCAGAAGCGCCGGCGTCACCGGCACCTTCCCGCGCTTGCTGCCCTTACCAAGGACATGCAGCCACCACGCGCCGCAATCGTCGCGCCGGATGCTGCGCATGTCCGCGCTGGCCAGCTCGCCCAGGCGCGCCGCCGTCAGGTAATACGCCTGCACCAGGAAGCGCGCGCGCGCCCGGCGCAGCGCGGCGCCGGGCGTGTCGTCCTGCAGCACGTCGGCCGCGTCGAGCAGCAGCGAAATCGCGGCCGGCGGCAAATGACGCACGACCGCGTCGCCGCCGACGGCGCGCATGCCGGTAAGCAGCTGGGCCGGATTGGCGGCCAGGTACTCGGCCGCGTACGCCCAGCGAAACAGGCTTTTGATGACGGTCAGCGCCTGCAGCTGCGACACATCGGCCAGCCGGCCGCAGAACGGTCGCCAGCGCGGGTCGACGCGGGGGAACCGCGTTGCGCTGATCCACTGATCGGCCGGCTGCGGATCGGCGATGAAAGCGGCGAACGCCAGCAGGTCTTCGTAGCGGACGTCCACCAGGTGTTTGCCATGTGCGCGAATCCAATACAGGAAGCGGTCAGCCTCCTTGCGGCAATTGCGCACGGTGCGCGGCGACAGGTTCGGCCGGCGCAGCCACAGCGCAATCAGCTCTTCGTCATTCGTGGCGCGGGTCAGGGACCCGGAGGGGAGGGGAGGCGTGCCGCCGGCGACGAGCGGACGATGTGGCCCCGGCACGACCGGGACAGAATCGACGTCACCCCCCTGCGCGGGGGCGGGCAGGGGAATGGGCACAGGTGCTTACTTCTTGGACGCCGGGGTCTTTGCGCCATGCTCGCCAAGTTTGCGATCCTCGTTGGCGCGCTTGGCCGCATCCTGGGCGGCGAGTGTATCGGCGCGAATCTGGCCGCGCAGCTCGGCCGCTTCCTCGCTGGCGCGCTTGGACTCATTGCGCGCGGTGGCCACCAGAGCGCGCGCCTGCTCCAGCTCGCGTGCTGCGCTTTCCAAGCGCGCCTGGCTGGCCTGTACGGCCATGTTGGCCGATGCCAGCTCGCGCGCCCCTTGCTGCGCCATTCTCTCCAGTTCTGCAATGTGGGTAAGGGCTGCCAGCTCGCGCGCCTCGATCTCGCCGGCGCGACGCTCGCTTGCATCGAACTTGGCCACGGTGACCGCTGCCGCTTGCTCGGCCGCCACGCGGGCCGTGCGTTCGCCGGCCAGTTCTTCGCGCACCGCGACGAGATCCGCTTCCAGCCGCGGCATCGCCTCAAGGCGCAACTGGGCCTTGGCCAGTTCGGTCCGCGCCGACTCGGCCGCCTTGCGCTCGCGGTCCATTTCGACCTGGCTGGCCTGCCAGTCGAGTTCCAATTGACCGGTTTTGCCCTGCACGGTAGCCAGTTCTACCTGAAGCGCTGTCAGCGCGTCGACCTGGTTCTCGATCTCGGCAGCCTGGCGCTCATTCTCTGTGGCGAGATCGGCCGCTTCTTGCTGTTGTTCGGCCAGTTCCGTTTCCAGTGCCGCTTTCGCGCTGGACAGTTCCTGTCCCATAAATTCCAGGATGGCGCGCTGCACTCCCGCCGGCAAGGTCAATGCGCTGGCGATCTTCTTTTCCCGATCCGCGCGCCATTGCTGTAACAATTTACTGATGGTGCCTAGGCTCCCCATGTTTCCCAGCCGTTCGCGCACAGTGCGCAAGGCCGGGGTGGTGCCGGCCGCAACCATCGCATCCGCGACGGCGGCTACCTGGGCCAGTGTGATGCTCGCTTCTCTACCCATCGATAGTTCTCCGCTTGTAATGATACGATATGATACGATTGATATGATACGATATGAATCAACGAAGAACAAGCGACCTTGCCCCTTTCTTGTGCAGCAAGTGTAGCGCGGTTTACCCGGGATATGGCGGGGTCGGTGAACGCGTGATTAGGGCAATAATCACGCGTTCACCCTATTTCAGACCCGTTATCCTGCAAGAATGGTTGCAAACTGGTAATAGTCGTATACTGGACACATACCCACCATTTTGAGGAAACCCATGGATATTGCCGAGTTGCAGAAACTGAGTGAAGGCTATCGCCAAAACGGCGCCGCCTTGCTGGAAAAGCTGCGCCATGCCGCCGACCTACTTGGCGCCGAATTCCTGAGCCGGCTGGGATCGCAAGGCTATTACGACGGCAGCACGGACGTCCCGTTTAGCCAGATCATCCAACACGACCAGGAGCGCGTCCAAAAGAAAATCACGTCGGCCGGTGGCGGGCTCATCACAGTCTACGGCGAGTTGCCGTTTACGCTGAGGATCGTCGTTCCCAATCTTACGCCCCACCTGCGCATCTACGTCGACCTGGCCGTGCGCATCAGCGATGGTGTTGCGCAATACTGCATGTGGCACTCGCCGGCTTCCATCAAGCGCCGCCCTGAAAAATGGATGGCGCATTTGCCCTCTTTCGCCGACACGGTCGAAGAGGAAATCAAACGCTTCCTGCAGCACGATCTGACCAAAGGCGACCTGGTCGATACTTCGGTTTCAACTGGCGGGGAAGGCGATGCCATGTACGAGTTAATTTATGGCGAGGCGCCCCCGCGCTGATACGTCGCGCAATCCAGCGCGATAGCCGCTCGATTCGCAACAGTCATGCGGCCGTCCACTCGGGCAATTGGCCTTCGAGGGTGCGGTGCAGGCTACTCACCGCGCGCAGCCAGTCCGGCGGTGCGCTGCGCTCCAGGATGTCGATTATCCACGGCCCCCAGTCGTATCTGCGCAGCCAGGTCTTGGCTGCCTCGATCACCACCGGACTTACATCGTCGTTTTCCATTGTCGGCTCGCATTCCCTGGATCAGTGCTGCGCTGCGGCGGCAACCTTACCGGCGCCCGTGACAAAATACTCGATCAGGTGCGCAGGATTAAACTCGTCCGGCCCGAACGTCTCGGTCGTCGCCACCGCGGCAGCACCGCCTGCGATGGCGGCCGTCGCCAGCATGCGTGCCGTGGGCCAGAACTCAATCAGGTTGTGCAGGTTGTGCATGTCGATCGACATGCCGTGTCTTTTTTCCAGCCATAGCGCTGCACCCATGTGCTCGATCTCCAGCCGCCGCGCGACCTCGCCAGCAGAATTTCCCTTCTCCTTGGGATGGTCGCGCAGGAAGTCTTGCACCTGGCGGATGACTTCGACGTGCGCCGCTCCGACAAACGTATTCAACATGGCAATACCCTCCGATTCATTGAGAACAAGAGTTGGACCGCATATGAATAGGTTAGTTCAGATTTTTTACTTCTCAAGCTGATATGGCTTTTTCTTTGGTGGATCTTTTTTACTTTTTTCAATTGACAAAAAAGAAATTCCTTTGTTTTCTGGAAGAAAGCAAAGCGCTATAGAATATCCCTGATATCCGTACCACAGATAAACGCGGTTTTCTGGTCCTGACAGGTGGTCAAGAGTGGGCTCGCCAAAAATCGCCCGTGCTTCTTGAAATGTACTCGCGAATGTCAAACCATATGGTAATTCCTCAATATATCCGGAAAATCCACTGTCGTTATCTTCTCCGTAAATCTGCAGCGTGGAAAAGATCATTTCTCCTTCTTCTCCTACCGACCCCCACCATTTTTTATAATCACGTATTGGATAGAAGATCATACAAACACCTAGATCTTTTCTGTTTAAGCAAGCTATGGGCGTCGGTTTATCCAAGGGACGTTCATTAATTTCATGCTCAGTCAAAAATTTATCAAAATTCGTATTTTGGGCAGGAAAACTTAAAAATAATGTTAATTGATGAATTTTCATATGCCGCTTCTTATCCTTATACAAAAGGGTTTCAGTTCATGCAAAAGATCATTCCAGCGCCCTCGTGAAAAAACTGTAACAGCAGATCATCACAGGGCGGCAAGCCCGAGGGTGACCGCTGAACACTTAGGCTTCAACTAAGATAAAAGCCACTACTTCGGTGATGAATCACCAAATGAGACCTGCGGAGATGGGTCGTCTGGTTGACCAAGCATAGGAGAGTCCAGTAAGGCAGGTGGATAGTACGGATGCATAGCGACGAATATGCGGTTGACCCGCTGCTCCATTGTGCTGAAACTGACCTGCAAGAGAAACTCCGGAAGGTTCCATAGATAATATCCTGACAGGCAGTTAGCAACACCTGTGACAGGATAGCTGCCAACCTTCGCCACGATGGCTTCGGGCCGGTCTTCAAACCGTATTCCCTTCGGTAATTCGCCCTCAAAGCCCGACGACCAGTAGATTCCTTTCCGAATATATCGAATTCCCGATAGAACGTTAGCGTGCCCATCCGCGGCGGCGTCGAAATATATTTCCGCGCCATGGGTTGGTAGCGCATCAATTTCAAAAGAATCGTCGCACATTGGACCATCGGGCACCTCGGAAAAATCGATACCCTTGAAGCAAGGTTCAGAGGCTACGGCCGGAGCCGACCTACCGAACATTGCCTGCACGCATCGCATATCCGGCTGCAGGATCTTCGGCAAGACTGTTGCTTTGGGTTTATTTTGGCTCAAGCCCACCTGAATAATCGAAATTCCTTTCAGATTTTCCGAATAGGCTACCAAAACCCATCGGTCCGATAAATCCCACCGTTCCAAAGTAAATGGGGGCAGAAATGGAAATCGCCATGCTGAGGGGCCTAATTTTTTGAGCACGGCCTCTCGGTTATCATTAAAATCCATTTCCAGTGGTAGCGCATGACAGTAGCGCGCATGCCCAAAATTCTCGTCACCGGAATACAATTGGACATTCGTGATAATGGGGTGCTGACCCGCCAATGCGTCGTTCATATGGTAAAAATCTGGCGGGCAAAAACTTAACGAGAATCCAAGCGAGCGAAATAGGATTGCTCCCAAAGGAGAGTGGTCGGGAACGGTGAAGTCCGGGTCATCCGCATGGCTGAAGATAAGCGGGTCAATAGTGTTGAGCTGCTTTCCCAAGTGCGATAGGAACAGATTAGCATCCGGTGGTACGGGTACGTTCATCATGTTGAGATTTTTTAATATTTCGGCGCCAGTTTTCAAACAATAATATGACTTACCCCGTTACTGGAGGCTTAATTTTTTTCGGTTGAATCGTCATAAAAGCAATGTCTTTTTCCGATGGAAGGTAGCATAGCCAGAATGAATAGCCGTTGAAGTTGTACCACATATAAACTGTGTTTTCATCAGATTCATGGTTCAATGTGGGGGTGCCAAGAATTGCTTTTGCTTCCTGAAGCGTTGTCGCGAACGTCAGCCCATGCGGCAATTCGCCCGCATATGGAGCGTAGTCGTCGTCATTGTGTTCACCGTACACTCTTATCGCCATAAAGATCAGCTCGCCATTTTCACGTGCCGGCCCCCACCACTGTTCATAGCCCAATTGCGGCCTTAATTCAAGCGACCACCCTTCTTGGGGACACTTAATTTTCTCGAATGGCATTTGCTTATATTTGGGACGCTGTTTAATGCCATGCTTAGTTAAAAACTTGTCGAATTCCACATTGGTCGTTGGCAACCCCAAAAACATGCTCACTTCATTAATTTTCATATCTCACCTATTTTTTAACGGGTATCTTACGCACGCCATCGATCATCGCGTTGATTTCGGAAATATACTGCGCATGCGTCTTGCTGGTAATCTTCTTAGTGGAATTTTTGTACTTTTTCTGACATTTCGCATCCATTTCATTCGCACCATTTTGGATCGCTTTGGCATCCCGGATGGCGGCCAACTGCAATTCCTTCGCATCTTGCTCAATCTTTGCCACGTTATTTTTACTGCCGTAGGTTTCGCTCAATAACCGATGGTCATTCTTTAACGTCACAACTGTAGCTCCGGCTTTGGAGATCATTCCGTACGGTCCAAACAGGACTGCAGCCTGCTTGTCGGTTAGTTCAATCTGGCGTTCGTCTAGTTGATCAAGCGCTGCCTTTTGCAGTGCGGCCTTCGACGGAATGTGATCCCGGTCGTATTTGTTCTTCCCATTTTTCTTTAGCAAGGCTCCGTAGCTTCCGGATTCTCCACAATCAAGTTCTGCTTTCGCTAAGATAGTTGTCGCATCGTCCGCGGCCATCTCGGCGGCCGCATTAGCGTCGGCAGCCTTCCTGTCGGCTTCTGCTTTTCCAGCCGCTGCGGCGTCCGCCTTTTTTTTCGCGTCTTCCGCCAGCTCCTCCGGGGTCGGGATGTAGACACGAGCCTCCACGTTCGGTTTCTTGAATATTTCATCAAGGCCCTTCTTAGCGTACCAGGCAAGGACAATAATTGTGACGACAGAAAGCGCGGCAAAGGCAATAAGCGGTAAGAGACCAGCTACCATAGTTTACCCCTTCTTACCCGGAATGAACGCCAAGCTAGACAGGGGTGCGCTAGGTGTCTTTGAAACCTTCGCGTTCTTAGCGGCTATCGCCGCATCGACAGCCAGTGAAAGTAACTTTCCAGTATTCAAAAATGAGTCCGTTGTCGACACCGATGGTGGGCGTTGAGATGCAAGGAACGAGTTTTCAGCAGGGGTTTCGGGGCTGATTTCGGGGCTAGTGGAGTCCGTAGCAACATCGCCTGCCGCAGGGGTGGCAACTTGTGACGTAAGGTAAATGCCGGGGTTGTTTCCCCCGTTCATTACGTTTGGATCTCCATGACGCACGACAAATTTCTTTTCTGCTCTGAAGTGAAGGGCAGAACCCGTCGGCTTGACGTACCCGTTGACCGTGTTGGACCTGATGCCCTTGGCAACGCCGGGGTCATCACCTTTGCAACTCGGCTGCTTTGTTTTGTCGAGTACATAGGCTGGATCGCCATTAAACCGAACGGTAGCGGCGACTGAAACACTATTGGACAGGTCCTGTGTCGTTGGATAAGCTATCGGCGGGGTACTTGAACCGACCGGCGTTTTGTTGAACGAAGGCGCAGTGGAAACGGCCTTGAAAATCATGTTTTTTCTTGCACCGATCTTACCCATGTGGCTCCTTGGCCGTATCACGCTGCTCTGATTCTGGCATGTTTGTCCATGCAAAGTTGTCGTGCGAGGCAAGCGCTTGATTAAAGTAATTCGCTTCCATATCTCGATGAATGCGTAAATCGACTGCGCGAATCCCTGCTGCTTTCTTGAACACCGCGCGCCATACGACATTGACGATTCTCTGCTCAGGTTCAATAATCAATGTGTCTATTTTCATTGCGTCAAAAAACATCGATCCGTTGTGCATTCTCATCAGCAAAACACCCGTATGTCCCGGCAATTGCAAACGCAGTGAGGCATTACCGGCACGGTCCTGCTTCGCTCCTGGACTGCCGGGCGCGCACAAATTGATCAGTTCTATGATTTCGTCTCCGCAAAGGAATTCGGTCTGCTGATCGACCGGAGCAGCGTTCCAGACATTGAAATCGAAATCATCAGGTAACGCGGCGTTGCCATCGATAAACTTCTTGTCGATTGTGCCTCCTAGACGGCGACGGTGCGGATGGACTTTAGCGCGTATGCCGAGACCGGCTGTGGTCAATACCCCAGGTTCGTACTCGTGATTCACTTTGCCCAAACTGTGGAATTGCGCTGCCGTAAAAGGTCGGTCTGCCGTTTCGATACGTGGTGCAGACATACGATTTATCCGTCTGGCGCGCAGGAACCACGGCACGGCGTAACCGCATCCGACCGCATTGGCCTCGAATGCACACAGTGCAATGGGGTAGTCGTCGCTTTGGGATACCGTATTCATTTCGATTCCTGCATCTGCAGCGTTCAATCGATCTTTTTTGCGCACCCGCTTTGCTGCCCGCTCGGCCAGGTTGATCCGACATTCGCCCCCGAACGCATATTCACTGCGCAAAGGGAGCTGGGAGAATGGCAAAGCAGATGTTAGGCGCCATGTGGGCACTTTAAACAGACCAAGCGTAGCGATTCGCAGCAGCGAAGCCACCGCGCGCACGGGCCAAATGTGGCGAACCAAGTAGCGCTCGCCCGTAACAACCAAAGTTTTGTCAATCAAGCACGATCCACGGATTGGATTGAGGCGTGCTCGCTCGGTCTGCGCGCGCCACTCCTCCAGACGCGCTTCATCTGGCGCAACAAATGGATTGAGACCTCTTGGTTTTTCCGGAATCGGCGCCTCGCTGTCTGGCCGTCGAACAACAAGGCGGATATTACATTGTCGCGGCATCTTCCCAGCAGGCACGTGTACAGTCGCATTGACAATAACGTCGCACTTCGGCTTGTAATGGCAGAGATCAGATTCTTGCCGCACACTGCTCTTGTTCATCGCACCAAAGTACTCATCTACTTCGCACAACGGGGCCTGCTCGTCTGCGTAGGTGAGCACACCCTCGTCACCCCAAGTCAACGTTTGCCGCAGTACGACCACATGAAATTCGTGGTCGTACTGATCTATTCCTTGGAATGCCAAGGTCGGGAAGGGAGTCAAATTCCTAAATTCCATCGCGTCCTGAATATCAGTTGATGTCGACATCTTTGCCGGTAATCTGCACGGGTCCTGTCGCCTCAAAGTTGAATTTGCTGCCTTTGATTGTGACACTGCCATCCGCTTTCATGATAAAGCTCGACTTGCCTACCGTGATGGACAATTCGTCCCCTGCGGTAATTGAAATCTTTTGGCCCACTTGCGTTGATTGATTTACGCCGACGATGGTCGACATGATCATACCCACATTCAGGCTGTATCCTAAGCCGACGTTTTCCATACGCCCCATGCCAACATTCTGCATGTAGGCCATGCCAATGGTTTCAGTTTTCATTTTGGCAACATTAATGGACCAATTCTTCCCAATCGTATCTTTTTCGTTCTTCATAACAGACTTGGTACGATTGCCGCCAATATCGATTTTCTCGTTCTTTCCAACGTCTTCGCTACGGTTGTCCCCAATGCTGATTTGTTCGTTGTGATCCACACGTTCGGCCCGATTGTTGTGAACGGTGATGGTTTCGTCCCGCCCCACCGTTTCAACGCGATCCCGTTTAACCAGAGTCGTTTCGTCCCTGTCGATAGTTTTTCGCCGGTCGTTGCCAACCCACTTATCCTCGTCGTGCTCAACTTCGGTCAATTGATCTTTTTCCGCATGCAGCCAGAGCTGCTCACTACCTTTTTTGTCCTCAAAGCGCAGCGCATTGGCGTTGTCGTAGCTGCCGCCCGGCGTGGAGCGTGATAGGATGCCGCTTTGCGTCTTATTGGCCGGCAGTGTCCACGGTGGCATCGTGTCCGCATTCGGCACCATGCCGGTGATAATCGGACGGTTTGGATTCCCATCCATGAACGCCACGAGAACCTCCCCGCCGATTCGCGGAATCGCCGTCATACCAAAATTCGCGCCGGCCCACGGCGTCGCCACGCGAAGCCATGCCGAACTTTTTTCGTCATTGGTGCCCGCGCGGTCCCAATGAAACTGCACGCGCACGCGTCCGAATTCATCAGTGTGAATCTCTTCGCCAGCCGGTCCAACCACGGTCGCGGTTTGGATGCCGTGGATTTTCGTTTCCACGCTGTTGTGGTCGCGCCCCGCGCGGTACGGAATGATCTTGCGGATTGCGCGCAGCCGATTTTCATAGTGAGATTCGGCCGTGTCTTTGACGTGATAGTTGTTCGAGGCGCTGTGAACCACTTCAAGAATCAAGAACTCGCGAGCTTGGGTGTCGCCGCCGCTGGTGCTCACGTCGAAATGATCGGTCAGCCTGAACCAGCGTCCTGGAAGGACATTGCGGTTATTCCCGGAACCTTCAAACTGCTTGCCAGCGGCCTCGAATTCTTCCATGCGCAACTGCGCCAGGGATCGACCGCCACCCGTGAACCCGTACGCCCCCGTGTATTCGTAGGATTCAATTGCCGGCACGTCCCCTTGCTGATTCACTGTCGGCAGCGAAGTGTGAATGGGCTTGGGCGACTTGAAGTCAAAGGCTGCAAGCGCTACGGCGCCCTGCATGATTTGCCGCGACGGCGACCACTCGCCCAGGCCGTCTTCTTCCACCGCACCCCCATGACGCTGGAAACGGATGGAAGGGCCGCCGTCGATTGGCTCGGCCCTGGTAGTGTCATCCGACAGCACAAGCTTGTGACCGTTTTCTGAATGCTCGAACCAGTACACGATGCCGTTACCAACCCAGCGTCGCTCAAGAAAATTGCGATCACTCTCGTCGAACTGACAGCAGTCAGTGAGCACCTCGGTCGCACCAGCGACACGCCAATCCCACTCGGCCAAGCTGCCGTAGTCGCCGAAGATGCTCGCTGTCTGCTGGTACATCGTCGTGTAATGGAAGAGGTAATTATCCTTGCGCATCCCCAGGTACTTGTACCAAGGACCGAGCAAGGCTTCGTAATACGACACCCCGCCATCGACCGTCTTGAGGGCGAAGCTGAAGACGCGCCCGGTGAAGTACCGCAGCGTGCCATCCCGGCGCACCATCTGCACGCACAGCATTTTTCCCTGCATGTCCTTGAGCGGGATAGCGGGATTATCGGACAGCAGCTCGACTCTGAATTCAAATGGCTTCGACATGCTCTCGAAGGCATCGATTCTATTAACCAGTAATTCACCGGTGGGGGCGTCTTGATTTGGGAAAGTTAGGCGCAGTAGTCGATTATGCTGCCGCCCTCCCACGAAATCACGTAAAACGGTTAAAGCTTTACTCATGCTTTATTCCAATAGCGAAATTAATGAGACGTCCTAAACGGGTATTTGACTGTCTAAGGTGTCTGAAAGAATTCTTTCCCCCAATATCATTAAGGGAAAATGCTGATTTTATCTATGCTTGCAGCATAAAAATATGACTCGATGATAAATCAGGCGCTCAAATTAATAATTATACATTAGTGTGATCATTTATGCATCTGTTCTGTATCTTTTGCGACAACAGAAACACACATTGCTAGTGCCGCGCTGGACGCAGGAGCGCTGTTACGATCCCACTTCTGGCGTTCTTTAGATTGAAGAGCCGCGCGCTAAGGGAGTCACTGGCGCTCCGTGCTCGAAGTACTCGATTAGGTGCATGGGATTAAATTTTCCCGGGCGAAGCGGCGCAGCGCGAGTAGGCGAGATCTTGGTGCCGTAGGGGAGCGCTACAGCCGTAGGCCAAAATTCGACCAAGCTGTACAGATTGTCGATCGACAGGCTCATTTCATGGCGCTCTTTGAGCCACAGCGCGGCCGCCATGTGGCCGATCGTGAAGTTATCGACGACCGCCAGGGCGAGGGCGCGCTTGTATTTCGCGCATTGCTGCAGGAACTCTCCGACTTTCACGATGACGCGATCGTGCTCGACACGGACAGAGGGGATTGAATTCATGGCGCTCTCCTTTAACAAAGTTGAGCTTGTTCGATTACGTCAGGTGGCCAGAGTTCCCGCTATAGTTACGGCGTTTGCCCTAGATCACAGCTTCGAGGGCACGCGTAGGCACGAGATGCTCGACAGGTACAGGTCGGCATACTGTGGCATGTCCTGGTCCGCTTAAAGGGATGAAAAGGCAATCGTCGCGTTGCGGGCCGCGGCGCTTGACGAACCCGACATCGATACCTCCCCGAGCCGGCCGTAGACTCAGTCGCAACGGCGCCGGCGACGCGTCTTGCGCGGCCGCGATCGGGCGCATCATGAAAAACAGCGTCTCGCCAGCCTGGGCGGCCAAGTTCAACCGCCGCAGGCTTTCCGGCCGGACGTGGCTCGACCAAAACAGTAGCGCAGCACAACTTGCGGAGC
Source organism: Massilia scottii (assembly GCF_030846495.1). NCBI lineage: Bacteria > Pseudomonadati > Pseudomonadota > Betaproteobacteria > Burkholderiales > Oxalobacteraceae > Massilia > Massilia scottii. Next base: position 21,878 of record NZ_JAVCWM010000030.1, read on the forward strand.
GAAGGATCTGTTCGGCCGCCCACAGCGCGTCCGGGCCACTCTTGCTTTTGACCCAAAGCACCTCGGATGCGGCCAGGCCCAGGCCCGCCAGGGCGAGGGTTTGCGGCGCATGGGGCGGCTGCAGCAGCACCACCCGGCGCTTCGCGACTTGTACAAGCGCCGGCGCCAACAGCCGCACTTCCCCAATCCCCGCTTGTTGGACGAGCAGGTCGATCAATACGCCCATTGGCCAGCCGCCTCCAGGTAGCTGATTCGACAGGGCCGGGTGCCCAGTATCGACGCACCGCGCCGCGGAACGCGCCAGTTGGGACGCGCGCCACAACGCTGGGTGCAATTCCTCGGGGGTGGGATGGGAATGGGCGAGCATCGTCGGCTAACATAAAATACTGTGATTTTATACAGTAGTCTATCCATCGCCTCTTGACAAGTGCGATGTGCTGGCTTGGCCGCCGCGCCGGCGGCAACTATGTTTGGATTGCACAAGCCAAAACCCAAACAAGATGTGGATTGCACAATCCAAAATTGCTAAAATGCACTTTTATTTTACGGCAGCTTAAAATGCCCGACCTCAGCAGCTATGAATCGCCGACAGCGCATTGGCAACACGAACACCCACGCCTGCCGGATGCCGGGCCTATTCATCTCGCGCGGGTTCGGCCAGCGGAAGCGCCACATCAGCACAGATGGAAAGGCGAACCCAGGCAAACCGCGATCGTCTATGCCGAGCTGCAACTGGCCTACGACACCTTCAACGTTGAGCTGTTCGACAACAGCCTGGCCGACTGTCTGCTGACCCTGCAACGCAAGGAACGCACCATGGGTTATTTCTCTGCGGCGCGCTTCGGCAACCGCAGCAAGGAGGAACTGCACGAGATTGCGATGAACCCCGCCTATTTTGCCGTCGTCCCGCTGATCGAGATTATGGCAACCATGGTCCATGAAATGTGCCACCTATGGCAGCATCAGCACGGCACACCTGCCCGGCGCCGGTACCACGACAAGGAATGGGCTGAAAAGATGGAAGCGATTGGCCTGATGCCGTCCACCACTGGTCTGCCAGGCGGGAAAAAGACGGGCGATAAGATGGCCGACTATCCGATCGAAGGCGGCCGTTTCCTTGAGGCGTGCCGGGGCCTGCTCACTCGCGACTTCCAAATTTCGTGGTACGACCGCTTTGTGGCGTACCGTCCCGGAGAAAGCGCGACTGGCGCCGCCGCGCCAGGCATGCTGGCGGGCTTACCGGCGACGGCGGCCGCGATCCCGGCCGACAGCGGCGTCGCGTTGGTGCTGCAGCCAGTCGAGCTCGTAGGCGGCGCGGTGAACGAGAGCAATCGGTCCAAGTATTCCTGCAGCTGCCCGATCAAGACCAGCGTGTGGGGCAAGCCGGGCCTGCACATCATCTGCGGCGAGTGTGGGGCGGCATTTTCGGAGGAACCATAAGCCTCGCCGCGATGCCTGGAATGGGAGGCAGATACCACAAATTGACTAAAACATCGCGTCTATTTTGTGAGCACTTTGGCGCGGTCCTTAACACGTCCGCCGCCGGCGCCTGATTCGGTGGTCGGTTCGTCACATGACAACTCAATCACTTCATTTACGGGCCCTAGATCAGTGATCAAACTGTCTCGCTGATGCCAGGTGTCCAGTTCGTCTTCATCGACGCGGCAGATCGGAACTCCGGGCGTCCTCGAAATATGCGCCAGTAGATTGGATAACGTCCCGTCGTCCCATGGAAGTTCACGTTCCGCAGACGCGTTCAACGTGATGGGGGTGGTGCCGCAATCGTCAAGGTCCTCGATCATATTTCCTCCCGTGTAAAACTTCAGTATGATCCTTCTCCCCATTAGCGCCATCCTTCCAAAGCCGGTGTTTGCGACGTGTCAATGACATTTATCCTCATGTCAACATTAAACTGATTTCCAAGTTTCTTCAAAACCTCCCGCACACTGCGGTCTTCTGCAACCAGACCGGAGTTCAAGCATGCCCTACCCCCTCCTAGCACATGGAGACGTGCGATGAGAGAGCTGACAATCACCGTGCACGATATCGCCATCGACGGCCTGCCACCGCCCCTTTATCCTGGCGATACAGCGCCCTGGGGCTATCCAGGCTCCCGTGTTGCCTTCCTGTTCGAGGACACTATCGTGACCGGGTTCCCCATGCGTCTCGCGCACGCGCCGTCCTGCTGGGGCGCCGAGCAGGAAGACGGGAGCGTTAGGCTGTATGCCGGCATCACCCACTGGGTTGAACTGTCCGAGTCGCCGCGCCAGATGGCAATGTATCCCGGCCCCACCGCAGGCGCTGGCGGCGGGCATGCACGTGTGCATACCCACCAGCCACCAGCGGCCATTGCCTGACCCATTTACCCATTTCACCGAAAGAAAATAATGACAAATTTGGAAGCTATGATCGCCGAAGCGACCGCCGAGATCGACGCCGAAAAGGCGAAGAAGGCGAAGACGGCGCTCATTGGCGCGTTGCGGCGCCTCGATTCCGCCAAGCAGATGGTGCGCAACGTCGAGGCGGAAATTGCTGATCTCAAGGAAAGCATTGTCGATGGCTCATTTGCATAGGATTCCTGTTATGCAGTCCGAAGATATCCCTGTCCGGTTCCAGGGATTTTTCTCGAACACGGCCTGTCTCGGCGATGTCGGCTGGAAACTAGCGCTTGATGAAGCTGGGGCCCGCGAGGACATGCGCATGGCCCGCGGCCGCAGACAGACTGCATTTTTCCATCATGCCGGCCTGGCGCTGACCTTGGTTGGGGATCTGATCGGCGCCGATGCCTTGCACCGCGATCGACATGCGTGTATGTCCAGGGGACGCCGCTACGGACATACGTTCAACGATCAGGAGTCGGCTTTTCGCGAGGCGGAATACCGCGATCAGCCACGCATCGAAATTCGTTCCGGGGGCAGCAAGGGCCAAGTCCCGGTGCACACCATCGGCGGCACCACGCCATTTGCGGGCATGTCCTGGCGAGATACCTCCCCGCGCGTGGTCAACGTGAACCATAGTGAATTGCATTCACTGCCGTTGTTCGCCGAATTGGACCGAGCCAGGCCCGAGACGCAGGAACTTATTGTCGAGCCGCAAAGCGTGCAAATGTTGATGGATCAGATTCTTGCGGCACAGGGGGCAATGCGCAAGGAGATCCGCGTGCGTGATCGGCAGCGCGACGTGCGTGCGCGGCAGGTCCATGCACAAATTGTTTCGCTGCATTCTTGATAACACGCAACGCTATAAATTCCTGCGGGTTTACATTAAAAGTGTTGGGGATTAGTGGCGCTCTCCCCAACATGCTCCAATCCCGGAGCTTACATATATCGATTCCCCAGGGCCGACCGTCAGAAAAGAGACGGTGGCCCTGCTCCTTTTCGATTACGGTGCGGGCGGGTTATCACGGCGTTTCAGCGCACACCACGCCACCACGCCGGCCACCAGTATGCCTGCCAACGCCACAAACAGCGCTCCACCGCGCGGATTCGCTTCCATGGCATATACCAGATCGACGGCCGTGCTATTCGTCAGCATGAAAAAACAATTCACCCAAAATTCAACTGGCAGTTGACGCATTGTACTTCTCCAAATGGACACCGGACAGGGTTCTGGCCAGCACGACACCTACGTCGCAACCCCATTAGGTTGTCACGACTTGCCGTTGGGACTATTTTCGCCAAAAAGTATTTTTAGTTCCTCTGGTGGGTTTTCCGTAAAACGTTTCCGTTCTATCAACATGTGAAGTTATACTTGACGATAGTGCTAATGCATACAACCTATTAACTGTTCCAAATTGTTTCAATTTTTTTTGACACGACGGACAATTAACGGGTATTGTTACAACAAATTATTGCAATCAACCCACCTGAACGGACCCGTATGAACTTATCACAGCTTTCTATTGCCGATTTAACAGCACTGCGCGATCAGATTGGGCTAGCAATAAAGGATCGCGAAAACGAAGCGATCGAAAAAGCGCGCGCAGAGATTACCGCTATCGCGGCCAGCGTAGGTATTCCTATCGGCGAACTGATGGGCAAAGCTGGCAAGGTGCCAGTGAAAAATAAGGCGCCGGTAAAATACCGTGACCCGACAGATCCGAGCAAGGAATGGACGGGTCGCGGCCGCTCCCCGGAATGGATAAAAAATTTGGAGGCAAACGGCAAGCTCGATAGCGCCAGGGTGTAACGCCACCCGAGGTGATCCAGCTGATCATTTCGGACCAGAACGGAGTGCTGCCGTGGCAGCCAGAATTCAACGAATCCATTAAGTAAAAAAGCCCCGACTTTCAACCGGGGCTTTTTGTTGGCCGCTGTCGTAGCGACTTGTGTTTTTGCGTTCCGTTGCTTCGAGTCTCGGGCGGCGGCTGAACCCTCTTGTTGTGCTACTATGTGAGTACGATGTAACACATAGGAGCAAGGCCATGAGTGAAGCAACCTTTACCTTCCGGGTCGATGAGAGCCTGAAAGACCAATTCACAATAGCTGCCAAGGGCCGCGACCGTACTGGCGCCCAGCTGCTGCGCGACTTCATGCGTGACTTCGTTCGGCAGCAGCAGGAAGCGGCAGAACATGACGCTTGGTTCCGTCGCCAGGTGCAGATCGGCCTTGACTCGGCCAATGCGGGCAATCTGACTCCGTCCGCTGAGGTTGAAGTCAAGTTCGCCGCCAAGCGCGCTGCCACACGTCGCCGGCTGGTAGCCGCCGAATGATGGAGTTGTTCTGGACACCAGTGGCGATTCAAGACCGCGACGACATCTATGAATATATCGAGGCCGACAACCCGGCCGCGGCGCTCGCCCTCGATGAGCTGTTTGCAGAAAAGGCGGGCCGCTTGGTCGATCATCCGGGCCTGGGCAAGCCAGGCCGCGTTGCCGGCACCCGTGAGCTGGTAGCGCACCAGAATTACATCCTGGTCTATGACACTGCTGGCGACCTGGTACGCGTGCTGCGTGTGCTGCACGCCGCACGCCAGTGGCCACCTTCCCGTTTTGGCTCGCAGAGTCATTGAATTGACCGTCAGTTGCAGCTATTGATGGTTCACGCCGATAGACGGCAGGTCGGCGCGTTTCCAATGCAGGTCGCTACAGCTATTCAGTGCGCGTTTCTGCAAGCTCGCGCCGCACGGTTTGTTTTAAGGCGGCCGGTGCGGTCTTCTGCGTCCGGTTAAGCGCATCCTGTCTCATCGCTTGTACGCGCCTGATGACGCCTGGCATGCTGACCCTGATCGGTGTGGCCGGGTTCTTCGCATTCCAGTCGTCGCGCCAGGCGCGCGCCTCGTCTACCTTCGTCATGTCGCTGTCGGCCAGGCCCTGCGCCCAGTGCTCGGCAATCTCCATCGAGCGCATACGGTTCTGGCCAACCATGTTCAGGGCCTGGCCCTTGGCATCCTGGATGTCGGCGGTGCTGTTTGGCTGGAAGCCGACCATCTTCATCACCGCTTCGGCGGCGCTGGTGTCGTTCACGTTGTAGCCGCGCGCGTCCCGGTAGGCGCCGGTGGCCAGCATGTCGGCCCCCTTCGCAACGTTGCGCACGGCCGCCGGCGTGACGTCGAGCACGGCGCCGGCCACGTCGCCGCCCAGCAGCTTGCCGGCCCCGGTAAACGCGCGCTTGGCGATGTCGCCTGCAGGCCCGGCCAGCTCGCCCAGGTCACGCGCGTACGAATCCTTCTTCGTCAGCAATCCCGTGCCCGGAATCAGGTTGCCCATTCCAAAGCGGCCGGCAACATCGACCGGCATGCCCGGCATGCTCGATACGCCCTTGAGGACGAAGTCCGCACCGCCCTGGCCCAGGGTATCGGTCAGGAACGCTTGCTTCGAGCGCTTGCTTGAGAAGTTGTAGCCGAGACGCTGCAGGATGCCATCGATGGCGTCTTCCAGATCCTGCTCGAACGGCAGGCCGTCCGCGCCGCCCATCAGCAGCAGCACGGCCAGCATGTACAGCGCCGCGCGGCGCCCCGCCGCGCGCTCCTTCGAGCCAGGCGCGCCGGCGAAGGCCATGCGCGACAGCAGTTCAAGGTAGCCGATCGAGTACTGCTTGAACGTCATCAGCAGCGACCCGACGACGCCCCGCGCCCATTTCGGCTTGTTCCCAGAATTGTAGACGCCCTGCGTTTGCGCTACTGCCTCCTGTGCGAACTTGGCCGGATCGGCGAACCCTTCGTCCACGGCCGTGCGATAGGCGGCGATGAAGGTGATGCGGCGGTTGGCCAGCTCCGCCATGGCAAACAGCTTGCCCCAGCCCAGCGTGACCTTCGCCATAGCATTGTTCAGGTGAGCGCGCGTGTTCCCGGCCCTGGTGCCGTCACCGGCACGAAGCGCACCCTTGCCTGATGCCTGCGCCTGCAGGTAGTGGACCTCCTGGGGCGCGACGATGCCCTCCTCGGTCGCCCATCGCATCGCAGCGTCGAGCTGGGCGTCGCCGGTCACGTCCTTGCCGGCGTCCTTCACGGCAGCCGCCAAGTGCGCCCCGGCCTTCGTCAGGCCGCCGAACTGGCTCAGGTAGGGCAATGTCATGGTAAACGGCTGGGTAAGATTGACCATGGCCGACGCCACCGATCCGCCCAGGAACTGCGCGAACATCAGGCCGCCCAGCGGCGCGCCGGCTTCGGGATTACGGATATGCTCGCGTAGCTGCATGGCTGCGTCCGTCAATTCGCCCTGCTGTTTCGGGATCTCGGTGATAGCTTCATCGATCTCGCCCAGGTGCGCGTTGCCCGCAGTCAGGCGGGCGTTGCTGTAAATAAAACCGGCCAGCACCCGGCCGGCATCCTCTGAAAAGCCCGCGATGCCCTTGCGCTGAATCATGCGCTTCATCGAGCTGCGGTTGTTCTTCGCCAATTTCAGGTAGGTCTGGTAGACCTCGGTGCTGGCCGCGCTCGCCTGGCTGTCGAGCCCCACCATCGAGCCGAACAGCTCGATCGTCTCCGGAGAGACGCCGGCGAACAGTTTATAGGCGTCGGCCGACACGGTCCCGTGCGATACCTGCGCGCCAGGATGCTCGGCGCGCATGTCGCGCGCCATCTTCGACGCCTCGTACTGCGTCTCGAACATGCCGAAGTAGACTTGATCCTCACCCTCCTGCACGTACACGGTGTGCTTGCCGAAGCGCGACAGCGGCGCGTAACCGCGGTCCATCAGGTCCTTGCCCTTGTCGGACAGGTTCATGATCTGCCTGGCCGTGTCGAGGTGCATGTCCATCTTTTCCGGGTCCAGCTTGGCCAGGGCAATAAAATGGTCGCGTAGCAGCGCGGCCGCTGCCGGCAGATCCGGCGCCGCCACGGCTTGCTCCAGCATGCCCTTGGCATCCTTGCCGCCGAGCTTGACCATTTCGCTGACCGTCAGGTTCATCAGGCTCTTGTCGAGCGCCGCGCGGAACTGGCGGTATAGCGCGACCTGGTCGGCCGACAGGCCGAACATCGACCGCAGCTCGGCATCGGACCAGACCACGCCAGCGCGCAGCTGGGTATCCTTGAAGCGGCTGTTGATGATCGAGTCGTAGAGGTCGAGCGGGTTGTGCTGCCAGGCGCGATTCTGCTGGTCGTCAATGATGCCCTTTTTCAGCAAGATGCGCGCCTTGTCGGCGGTCGACATCGCCTCGGCCTGCTCTTCCAGGTCCTCGATCTTGACCGGCTTGCCGTGTGCGTCGCGCGCCCAGGTCAGCGTGCCCTCGAAGATTGGCGCCCCGATCGCCTTGGTATCGGCGGCCGTCAGCGCCTTTTTGCGGTTTTTGCCCACGATATCGGCAATGTTCTCCAGCTTAGGCAGCAGGGTCGGCGCCAGGTCGGCCGCCACCACGGCGTAGCGCGAGACGTCGCCCAGGAAGCGCTGCACGGCGCCGTAGACCGCGGCGAATGCCGGCTGGCGTTTCGCCAGGTTGTCCATGGTTCCGATCGACTTGTGCCACCAGCTCAGTTTCCCCGTGCTGTTGAACAGGTCGCCAATGAGATAGTTCGCCGGCAAGCGCACCTCGGCAATGCTGTTGGCGGCGCTGGCCAGCGCATCACCGAGGCCGCTGCGGCTGAAAGCGATGCGCGGATCGGCCGGGTTGAAGTCGCCATTGTTGTCGGTGGCGCTCTTGACCTGTGTGGGAGAGAAGGCGACATATTCCCGGCTACCATCCGAGTAGGTCGCGATGATGCCGTCGTGCCCGAGGCGCTTGAGCTGCGCCTGCAGGGCGAGCCCGTACATGCCATCGCCGTTTTTAGCCTCGTCCAGCAGGTCGCGGCCGGCCGGTAAAGACAAAATTGCCTCCACCGATGGGCTGTCGAAATCTTCTTCCACGGACCCGTCGCTGTCGTGCTCAACGTCGATCTGCCACGGATTTTGCAGCGACAGGTACGCCTCGACGGTGCGTTCTCCATATGCACCTGCCTCGTCGCGTGCGGCTGCGAAATAGACACCTGTCCCGAACGTGCCACGTTGGGATGGTGTGAAAGCATCGAAGTCGGAATCGGTGCCATGGTACACAACCTGCGGCTCGCCGGCAGGGCCGACAACCTGGCTGTTTCCAAACCACGCTTTGAACGCTGGCGAACCGCCAGGCGCGGCCGCCTCGCCTGATGCCTTCTTACCCTTGCGAAGCGCCGCGCTGCCCGCAGCTGCCCACGGGTTCGCCGGCGGGAAGTCGGTCGCCGTTTTGCGGAAAATCTGCTGGATCAGTGCGCGCGCCTCTTCGTTCTTCATGCCGCGCCAGTAGGCGGCCGCCTCGGGCATGCCTAGCCATTCCGCCAGGTTCGCCAGCCAGCGCTGTACGGTGCGTTCCACCTTGGCGCGCACGTCGGTCCGGGTGAAGGTGCCAGCGTTCGGTTCGGCCAGCACCGCAAGCGCTTCGTCAATGCCGCGCGCGGTGGCGTATTTTTGCCCGCCCTGCTTCAAGGCCAGCTGGCCCTGTCCGGTTTTTACCCAGCGGTCAGCCTCGGCCCGGAATGCCCCATCGCGCTGGTAAATCATGTTCATGCGGGTGATATACTCGTCGCCTGGCAGAAACCTCTGGAGTCCGTAGTGCAGCATTTCGTGGAAAAGCGTCCGCTGGACCTCCCGCAAGGTGGGCAGGGCGTCCCGGAACAGGTAGATGACGCCTTCGTACACCGCACCGGACACCCGCTCATCACGTGCGACACCCGGGAGGACGCCGAAAGCGCTGTCGCGGATGCGGACCACGGGCTGGTGCTCAAATTTGCCAATGCGGTTTTCAATTTCTTTGGCTATCGCCTCGTCCGCAAGCCATTTCGCGCGCGGCAGCGCGACTGAGGATTCGCCCATCGCGCGGCTGACCACGGGCGCCGGTGCCGCGGCGTCGCGCGTCGCGTTGTTTTCCGCCCAGGTCGCAACCATGATGGCGCGTACGGCGTCGACGTCGCGCACCAGCGCGGTCACATCGAAGCGCGAGCCGCGCAGGCTCTTAATGAGTTTGGCCGCCACTTCCATGAATTTGTAGGCGACCCTGCGGAACAGCGCGCGGTCCGCCTTGGCCAGGTCGGACCAGAAAACCGGGTCCATCCACATGCCGCCATTGATATCGGCAATGACCTCGGCTTCCGCCTGATCCTCGGTGACATCCTGGAACCCGTTTGCCGCGAATTCGCGCGCCTGGCGGTCTTCCACCACCCCTTCTTTCAGGTAGGCGCGGATCTGCGTGCGCAGCTTGGCGCCCAGCTCCGGATTCGACTGTTCGAGCGCGTGCAGCGTTTCGTGGCCGGCGATCGCCAGTTCGGCATTGCGCATGCCTTCGGTCAGGTAGGCGACGCCGTTGTAGGCCACGCCCTCGAACTCCGCGTTCTTGCTCACGAAATTGACCTCGATGCCCAGCGCCTTGCCAACCTGGCGCGCCAGGGCGAACTGGGCGTTGGGAGCGGTGCGCAGCGCCCGTACCGGTGCCATATCGGCCTTGGCCAGTTCGCGGTTGAGCTGTTCCGTCGCCTTCATGGCGCGCAGGAAATCGACGCCGCTCAGTTCAAGCGGCGCGGTGGTGCCGCCATCGGCGCCGGGGGGAAGAGTTGGCAGGGAAGAAACGCCGTCAGCACGGAAGTATTCCGCATCGCGGCTGTACAGCAGGCGAGCGAGCTGGGGACTTACACGTTGTAGGAGCCGCTCTGAAACGTGATCCAGAACTTCTCGCCCTCCGTCTCGTCCAGCCTCTTGTAAAACAGACTGGGTAAGAACCGCTCTCTTAATATCAGACATCCCAATCGGCGGCGTATACATTCCTCTTGCGGTTGGGAAGAAGACGTCATAAGCGTTTCGTACCGATTCTGCAGCAGTGACAAAATCCTCGTTCGTGAAAGGTACTGCATCCACTCGCCCGACGTGCCGTGCGCCTTCATCAGCGCGGTCAGTTCCGCGTCCGGAAGTGCTTCCACCGTAGGCTGGTGCCAGCCCTTGCTCATCAGACCATTCTCCGAGATCGGATTGGTCAGCTCGTAGTGGCCCGGCAGATGCCCGAACGGGTGCGCGCTCGAAGCGGGCGCGGGCGAAGTTGTAGGTGACATCGGCGATCTCAGGGAAAAGGTGCAGGATGTTAGTGTAGGACGAAACCAGCATTTCCTGCAAGTTGTGGGCGTCGTCGCCGTCGCGCCACGCGATTGGCCGCACGTCAGCGCCGCCGGCTGTCCCCGTCGCCTCGACCTGGCGCGCGTGCGGCGCCAGGTGCTTGGTGGTGCCGTGGCGCAGCGCAGAGGAAATCATGTGCTCCGTGCGGCGGTACAGCGCCTTGTCGGACAGCCCGGCCGGGTCGCCGATGAAGACGTGGCCGGTGTTGTGGGCGAGCGTGGCCACGGCCTGATAAACACCCGAGCCGGTGCGGCCTTCTTTCCAGTTCGAGATATCGAGCCAGATTTCCTTGTTGCGGTTGTTGCGGTAGACGCTGGCCTGTTCGCCGGTCGGCGACGTGATGTGCCAGGCGCGATCGACGGGCGCGGCTGCGTCTTCCAGATCACCCTCGCCAACGAACTCGTCAACCGAAAGCGTGGGCGCCATGTCGGCCAGGATGCCGGCGAGGGTTTTGGCATTGCTGTCGGGCATGCGGAAAGCGGCGTCGTCCGTCGCGATCTGCGAAAAGATGTTCACCAGCGGCGCATCCGTGTCGATACGCGTCCGGCTGAACATCAGCTTGTCCGGCGCCTGGCGCCTGAACGAGCCGTCCGGGCGCCGCAGGGGATTGGTGCGCTCCACGACATTGCGCGCGGCGCTCGGTCCACCGTTTGACAGTTCCCGAATGACAACTTCAAGCCGGGCGTTCTTTGCGTCAAGCTCGTTCTGTTGGGCGAACGGGCCGCCCTGGCGCGCGCGCAGCTCCGGCAGCGCGGCCACGGCAGCGTCGTAGCGGCGCTGGTAGTTGCCGATGGCGTATTCCAACCCGACTGGCGCCAGAGCCTTTTCCAGGTCTTCCACGGCCGTGCGCATGGATGACGTTGTGTACTCGGCGTTGTCACGCAATTTCGTGTCGCCGGTGGCCAGCGTCGAGCCGTCGGCGCGCAGCACCGCCAGCGACGTCCAGAAGCCTTCGCGGGTGCTTTCCATCGTCGCTTGCAGCTGCAGGCCCAGGTACCGCCCGATATCGATGGTCTTCGCTTCGCCGGCGGCAAGGCCGGCGGACGCGTCGGACGCCAGCTCGGCGATCGCACGCGCGGCATCGGTACGCGCGATCAACTTCTTGCCGTCGACCTGCATCAGGAATGTCTGCTGGTCCCCGATGGCCGAACCCACGGCCCCCATGGCGCCTTCGAGCGAGGACAAGCGGCGCCCACCGACCTTGATCGACACTTTTTTCTTGTCGTCGCCGCCCTGCTGGGCTTTGACGGCCGCCATGACGGCGCCGCGCGCCAGCGACCCATCGCTGAAATACTCACCTTCGACATTGACGCTGCGCGTAGCCGCGTCCTGTTCCACATCAGCGATACCGGCTTGGATGGATGCCAGGTCCACCTCGGCGGCCCGCTTGCGGCCCGGATTTCTCTCGATCGTCGCTTCGGCGTCCTCGATCTGGCCGGTAATGCCCCACTCTTTGCGGGCATGCTGCCGCTTGAGCAGTTCGAGCTTGTCGATCTCGGACATCAGTTTGACGCGCTCCAGCAACATCGGATCGCCCGATGCCAGCGCCGCCAGTTCGGCCATGCTGACCGAGTCCTCGTCCTCGAAGTCCATCGAGAAAGCGCCGTCATATTTACGGATGGCATTGATGGTTTTCAGCTTGGACGCGTTGAGCGACCACATTTTCGCATCGATGGTGCGCTCGGTCGCGTATGCCAGGATCTCGATCTCGAAGCGGTCGATGCCGTATTTTTTCAGCAGTTCGTTGCCCTGGCGGATGCCGCGGCCTTCGCGTTGCTCAATGTCGGACGGTTTCCATGTCACATCGGCGTGGTGGATCGCCACCAGGCGTTTTTGCACGTTGGTGCCGGCGCCCATGCGTGGCGTCGAGCCGATCAGCACCCGGATGGTGCCATCGTTGACTGCATCGAAAATGGCCTGCTTCTGTGCGTCGGTGCTCGCTTCCTGGATGAAACGGATCTCGGCTGCAGGAACGCCGCGGGCGATCAGGTTGTCCTTGGTCTGCTGGTAGGCATTCCAGCCGCCCGACTGGGCGTTACGCAGTTCTTCCATGTCGTTCGCGTCGAAGCGCTCAAGCTGCTCGCCACGCAGGCGCTGGCCAGCCTCGTCGCCTTCGTCGTACGCCCGGCGCAGCGCCGCCACCAGCATGTCGTACTCTTTCAGCACCGCATCGTCTCCCTTGCTCTTTGGCACGGAGCGGTCCAGGAAAATCAGCTGCGTCCCGCGGTCGGTGTTCCATTTTGAATAGATGCGTTTGACCTCGTCGGCGATGCGGTCGAGCTTGCCGCCTACTTCTTTGCTCTTGGAATACGGGTCGGCCGCGCGCACGTCCAGCGACACCTTGCGGGCGCGGTCCATGAGGCGCAGGCGCGACTTGTTGCGCTCGTACGGGTCCTTGATTTCCGGCAAGGCATCGAAGCCCTCCAGCACCTCGTTCAACAACCCAATTTGCGCCTTGGTAGGCTCGACCACGACGGACTGACGATCGCCACCGACCACGCGAGGGATGGGGAATTGCTCCCCATTGTTGTCTTCCGCGTAAGCTTTCTTGATGTCCTCATTGTCTACCGAATCGGTAAAGCTATAGTACAGGTCCATCAGCGAACGCATATTCGACCACGTCCGGCCAAGGCGGTTGACTTCTTTCAGGCGCCCCGTCTCGGTTGGCTCCCAGCCGGCGTCGGTGCTGACGAACTGTGCACGCCAGGCGTCGAAGTGTTCCAGGCCCAGCTCGGCCAGCTCGTCGGCTGCGAGGAAGCGCATCATGTTGTACATTTCGACCGCCGAATTGGAGATCGGCGTGCCGGTCATGAACGTGACGGTGCCCTTCGGCGACTCGCGCAGCACCCGCACCTTGTTGTACAGGTCGAACGACTTCTGCGACCCGGTTTTGTTGCCCATACCCTTGACGCCCGTCAGGCGCGAGGAATAGAACAGATTTTTGAACTCGTGGGCCTCGTCGACGGTCAAATCGTCAATGCCCATTTGCTCGAACGTCAGCAGGCGGTCCTTGGTCTTGTCGCCCTGGACGCGTTCCATGCGCGCAGTGATCTTGTCCACCAGCCTTTCGGCCTCCTTCACGCCGAAGGGCTTGCGGAAGCCGCTCTGGCCGGCGGCGTCGGCTTCCGCTTCGGCATCCTGGACGGCCAACCGCGCAGCGTCGAGTTCCTTTTGCAGATAGCGCTCTTCGGTTGCGGGCGAGATCCCGATGGAGCCGAAACTGCTGTGCGGGATGATGGCGATGTCGAAGTCGCCGGTGGCGATCTTGGCGAACAGCTTGCGCCGGCGGCTCTTTTCAAAATCCTTCTTCCCAGCGGCCAGCACCTTGGCGCCAGGGTAGAGGCGGTAGACGTCGGTCGTGAACTGCTCGATCATGTGGTTTGGAACGACGATCGCGGGCTTTTGCGACAGGCCCATGCGCCGACGCTCCATGGCGCGCGCGATGGCGGTAAACGTCTTGCCGGCACCGACGGCGTGGTCGATGAGCATGAAGCGCTCGCTGATACCGCGCCAGATGGTATTTTTCTGGTGCCGCCGCATCTGGATGACTGCGTCAGGTACTTTACCTGGCAGGATCAGGTGGGCGCCGTCGTGCTGGCGGTTGACGCGCGTGTTGAATTTTTCGTTGAAGATCTCGACCAGCTGGTTGCGGCGGCCGCCGTCCTTGTAGACCCAGTCGGAGAATTCGGCGGTGATCGCTTTCGCCTTGAGCAGGGCCAGGGCGGTATTCTCGTGATGGATATGTGCCTTGCCGTCCTTGTCGTAGACCAAGACCTTGATCTGATTGTTATTGAGCAGGTCCGAGATCAGTTCGACGGAGGTGTAGCCTGGCGAGGCCCATTCCTCCTCCCGACCGCGGTCGTCGGCGCGGCCGTTGACGCTATAACTGTTGGTGATGGCCGAGAATGCCACGCGCGCGGCATTGCCCGAGATATGCTCGACAAAGTCAGCGTAGACCGTCGGCGGCACCCAGGATGAGCCCAGCAGCGCGGTGACGTTCTCCGCACCCCACGGTTCCGGCTGCACTTCCTGCAGGGCGATGATGTTGGCGGTCAGGTGAGCGGCCCGTGCGGCATTGAGCTTGCGCTTGACATGCCCGGTCAGGTAGTCGTTGCGCGATACCCATTCGTCCGTCTCCGGGTCCTTGAACAGCAGCGGCTTGTCGGCGGCCGCCAGGTCGGACTCGATCTCGGCGGCGTTCTTCGCCATAAGGGAGGCAATGCGCTCGATGTCGACCCGGCCCGATTCGGCCATGTTGATGGCCACGGCGTCCGCCATCGTGTCGGCCGACGTCGGCGCCTCGTAGGGAACGATCACGCGCTTGAACAGGATCGGCGCCGGCTCGGCGGTCGACGGCCGCACCTTTTCACGGATGCGGGCGGCGCGTGCTGCGGAAATGGCCGGGCGATAGCCGAATTCGAGCGCCTGTACCAGCGCGCCGTCGGGCATGTTCGACACCAGCGACGAGTTCGCCGGCTCGGAAATGAATCCGTGCGCCTTCACGAAGCCATCGTAGGCGGCTTTCAGCGCGCTGCGGTTTGCCTCGATCGCGGCCACTGGGGCGTTTTCTGCCTCCATCGACAGCTGTTCCTTGAGCAGGTCGCGCAGGTTCACCAGTTGCTTGAGGCGGTCGAATTTCGTTTGTCCCAGCAGCATCCCGGCCGGGATGTCCGCTTCCGACGCAAATACCTTGCGGTCGTAAATATTGAGCTTGGTTTGTTTGCCGTCCTTGATCAGCTTGGCCGGCTTGCCGTCGGCGCCCAGCTGGGCCTCGACCACATACCACTGGCCGGCGCTGTTCAGGTACAGGGCGTCGGACCATGGGGACGCCGGCGAGAGCGTGCGGCGCGACAGCTCGTATCCGCCTTCTGGCGTTTCGCGCTCGATCACCTGCACAAGCGCGCCGGCTTCCAGCTTGATCGAGCCGTTTTCGTGGCCAGCCAGGGCAATGCGCAGGGCATCGCTCATGTCCTTGTGGCGCGCGATTGCGGCGTCCACGCCGCTTTGGGTCTGCACCATGACATCCTGGGGGAGGCGCGCTATCGCGCCGGTCAGGCGCTCGGCCAGGCTGTCCGGATCATCGAGGCGCACGGTGATGTCCTTGCCGAAAGCCATGGACCCGGAGCGCTCCAGTACGCCCATGATCATCTGCGGATTGCTGGCAAAATAGGTATTGACCGGCATCGCGTCGCCGCCAAGCGGATCGGCTACCGATGTGGTGCGGACCCAGTCGGGAACTTGCGCGGCCAGCGCCTGGCGAGCAAACTCGGCGTCCGGATTGCGGTCCGCTTTCTTCGCCGCTGCCTCGAACACCTGTTCCATGTTCGCTTCTTCTTCGGCGGTCAAGCGCTGCAGGAAAACGATGTCCGTCACTACGGAGGTGCGGGCATTTTCCTTGAATGCCGTGTCCGGCAGGCGGATCGCCCCAAGCAGCTTCGCCTTTTTAGCCAGCATGGTGCGCGAGGACGAGTCGATCTTGTCGAGCAGGTAGCGCGACACGACCTGGACCTGCAGGCCGCCCGGCTTGACCGCGTCCAGGGCGGCAAGGAAGAACTGGTTGTGGATCGAATGACCGTTGATTTCCGGCTTGAACTGGAAGCGCAGGGATTGGTCGCCGAACGGCGGATTGCCGATTGACAGGTCAAACGAGCCGTCGGTGAGCGGCACGCTCTGGAAGCCGCTGTTAAGCACTGTTTCGGCCGGGTACAGCAGTGTCGCAATACGGGCGGTCAGGTTGTCGTACTCAACGCCGACAAATTTGGTTTGCCTGGCAACGTCGGCCGGCATGAGGCCGAGGAAGTTGCCAGCGCCCATGGACGACTCAAGCGCCAGGCCGCCCTTGAAGCCGAGCCGGCGCGCGGCCGCCCACATGCTGTCAACGACCGTCTTGGACGTGTAGTGCGAATCGAGGGTCGAGCGGCGCGCGAGCGCATATTCTTTTGGGGTCAGCAGCTCGGCCAGCTCGGGGCCGCGCTTCTTCCATGCGTCCTTGAATTCGCCCGATTCGGGCGCCGGGAACGCGTTGGCCAGGCCGCCCCAGCCCACATAGCGGGCGAGAATGGCTTGTTCCCGCGGCGTGGCGCGCCGGTTCTCGGCCTCGATCGCGCGCATGGTGCGGATCGCGGTCAAGTTGTCGTTGAATTTCTGGACTTCGCCGCCCTGCCCGAGACGCACGTCTTCGGTGATGCGGAAATTGACAGCGGGAATGTTCGGTGCCGACGGCGCCGGCGCGGCGCTTACAGGGGCGCTGGTTCCTGCATCCTGCTTTGATACTCGCGTTCCAGCTCGGCCAGCTCGCGCGCCTCCCAGTCGTCCGTCGGCTCCGGCTCCGGCGTCAGCAGGATATACAGGCTCAGGGCTTGTTCTTCCGCCTCGTGTTGCTGGAAGCCCTGCGTTTTCAGTTCCACGATCAGGCGGTGCGCCTGGACCGCGGCCGTCTGCGTCGCTTCGCTCCATTCGCCCAACAGTTTCAGCTGTTCCGTCTTCTCCGGAAGCCACAGTTCCCAGTGCTTGCGCGCCTTCGCGGCCAGTGTCGCTACGTTCATTGTTTGCTTTCTTGCTTGGGGTTGTCGTCAGTGTATCGGATTTCGTGCCCGGCGTAGCGGGATTGACGCTGTTTGCCAGGCGCTCAGCCAGCTCGTGCGCCGTCAGGCCCGTGGGCATCCACATATTGTCGCCGCCGCCAAAAGGATCGCCAGGCTTCGTTACGCGCGCCATCACGGCAACGCCGCTCGTGGTGGTTGGCACCACGCCCCGCAGAACCGAGCCGCTTATGTCGATGTAAATCCCCTTTGCGAGGTCTTCATTGAACATCGCCAAGGACACATCGCCCGACGTCGCCACACCGCTCTCGTTCGTGCTGACGGGCTTTACAGGCTTGCCGTCCTTGTAGCTGGCCTGGCCGTAGCCATGACTGGAAAGCATCTTGGCGACGTCTTTCAGGTACCGCTGCGCATCCTTGAGGAACGCGCCCTTGATGCCGCCTGTTAGGTAGTCCCCTGCGCGATCGACTGGGAATTCGGCTGATTCGGCATAGCCGTCGATGTGTGCGACGCCATAGTCGGCGCGCAGAAGCGCATTGCCTGGCCCCACCTTGACGGTCTTCGGTGCCTTCTTCTCGGTCGCCTCGGCCTGCGCTGCAGCGGCGGCCGCTTCGGCCTGCGCAGTCATCGATGCAGCCAGCAACACGCGCAAGTCCGGCGCCAACGGCGCCCACTCGAAAAACTGGGCCTGATCGGCTTCCCTGCCGTAGCCGACATCCATCAACAGCTTGCGGCGGTAAGTTGGATGCATCGCCTTCCACTGAGCGGCGCCTGTCTCGTCGGCGAGCTGCAGGACCGACTTGGACGCCGGCACCGGCATATCGATCAGGCTGATGCGCACGCCCTTGGTGTTGATATACCACGAGCTAAAGAAGAAATCTTCGTTCAAGGCGCTATGCACCAGCGAACGTTCGTCGGCCGTCATGTTATCCCACGTTTTGCCGCCTATCTTGCTGTTCCTCTGATTGACACGGGCAAGTACCATGCTGCGCTGGGCTTCGCGCGCAGCGTCCCATTCGCGCTTTGCTTCGGCAGTCGTGTAGGTCTTGACATCGGCAGCGGGCGGAACGTTCTGTTTGAAAACCGCTGTCGGCGCACTGGCTTCCTCATCCTGCACGGTTGCGGCGTCCACTTCCGGATTCGCCACTTCGGCGATCAGCGCGTTGCGTGCCTCTTCATAGTCGTAGTTGCCGTAGGTATCCGACATCAGTTCGTGAATACGCTTCTCGGAAACGCCGGCGCGCAGCGCCTCCAGGACGGCGCCGGACGCCTCCGGATATTCGCTGGCCAGCTTGCGCTCTGCCGGCATGTCGATATAGTTGTTCGCCATGAAGAATGCATAGGCAAACCCTTCGGGCGTCTCGCTGCGCGCGTTTTTCGTCGCCTGGCTCTTGCCGCCGTACTGCGAGTGCATCTTCGAGCCCAGCGTTGGCTCGACATTGGCGCTCGGCAGCTTGGCGTTGAAATTGCCCCAAATTAGGGTCTTTTTCGTGTACGGGTCGCCGAATTGGTTGGGATCGAACGCCAGGCGTGGGGCCGGCAGGCCGGTCAGGTTCTGGATACGGCCGACCGGGTTTTCCAATGCCCATACAGCGGGTCGGAAGTATTCGATGGTGCGCGCGCTCTGGTGCACCAGCTCGACGCTCTGCTCGGTCTGGCCCTGTGCATCCTTCTCCAGGAAGTGGCGCGCGCCGCTCGATGCGAAGTCGGTGCACGGGGTAGCGGCCAGGATGGCATACACGTCCGTGAGGTCGTAGTTGTCGGTAAAATATTCGACAGAAAAGTCAAACACGTCCTGGCCGGACTGAATGTCGAACTGAATCACGTTGTAGCCGGCATCGACCCATGGCTTCGACCACTCGCCCGTCAGATCGAACAGCGAGAGCACGGTCTTTTGTGCGTTTTCCGAGCGGTGTGTTTCCCCCTGCTTGCGGGCATGCTCTTTCCACTGTTCGACGCGCGCGCGCGCCTCGTCCAGTCCGAGCACCTCGCCGTTGGTTTCTTCAGCCATGCGTACCCGCTCGCCCGGCGCCGGGTCCGCGAATAGGTTGGCCCATTCGTCGGTAATCGTCTTGAAGCTCTCCTTGTCCATCGTCATCGGGACGATGCTTTCATCGATTGGCGCCACATCCGTGACCGGTTGCCCGGTAGCGACGCCCACCTTGGGCACGGTCAGCGCCTTGCTGTACGCATCGCTGGCCGAATCGCGCGCCTCCACGTAGGCGTCGAACGCCTCATGCACTTCCTGGGGCGCGTCAGGACGTGGCTTGCGCTTCTTGTTCTTGCCGACCAGCCAAGCCTCATGTTCGCCCGCGAATTCTTCCCACTGGGCGTTGACCGCGCGTACGCGATCGGCGGCCGCGCGGAATGCGTCGCTGGTGAACTGTTGGGACTGGGCACCGTCGGCCGACATGCGTGCGTGCTCGGGCGCGGTACCAGCGGGTGCATCGAGGTCGGCTTTTTCCGCCGGCGCCGCTTGCGCGCGCACCTCAACCTTGGCCTCATCGCCCCCGGAAGCGGGCGCCAGGGGATCCATTTGCGAGGTCGGCTCTGGCGTCGCCATAGGCGAAATTCCGCGCTCGGCGATCGCCTTTTCAATTTTCTTGGCACGCGGGCCGCCAGCGAACACTTTTTGCGCCTGCAGCAGCTGGTCATCGGTCATGTCCCGGGTCGTCATCCGGTTCAGCTCCTGCTTGCCCAACGGCGGCGCGGCCTTGCGATCCTCCGGTGTGTTGCCGTAGGTTTTCGGAAAATTCTTGCGCCACAGTTCTTCACCGGAGGCGATCCCGTCGACCTGGTCGGGCGTGGCGCCCAGCAGCTTAGCTTCCGCCTGCATGTCTTCCACGGCGCGAATGCCGCGGCGCGGCGCGCTTTCTGCGAATGGGCGCCTGGTCTTGCCGGATGCAAGCCAGTTCTTGAAGGCGGCCGTGTCCGTTTCGGTGATATGGCGGCCGCCTTTCCAGCCAGGGGCATAATTGGCGTCGTATCCGTTGCGAGCGTCATCCAGGGAGTCGAACCCGAACATGACCTTGTGCTCGTCGAACTTGCCCGATTCGGGATGGACTTGGTCCACGACGAACACCTTGTCGCTGTCGGGATTCGGTCCGATGAAGGCGTCGACGTGATCCTTGTCGGCCCCCACGGTGCCGCGAATATAGCCGTAGTGGTGCGCCATCCGGGTTTCCCACGCCTTGCCCTGGCCGTCCACGCCCGAGCGGGTCGAGCCGGCCGGGTTCTCGATCGAGAGGTCCAGGCCGTGTAGCTTGACGCGGCCGAGCTTGTAGTTGCCGGCCTCTTTTTGCGCTTCGGTCGGTTGGGCCAGCTCGTTCAGCGGCGACGTGGCCGATTCATGGGCGGCGATGTCGAAAGCGGTTTCGGCTACAACTTGTACATCGCCAGCGGCGGGCGCCGGCGCGATCAGGGACCGCGCACCGTTCGACGCCATCGGCGACACGATGCCGGCATGTTCCATCTGTTCCAACAACCGTTGTGCACGGTTGTACCCGACTTTGAGGTGTTGTTGCAGAGCTGCGGCCGAAGCGGTCGCGTTTTCGCGCACGAACGCCTCGGCTTGTGGATAGAGCCTGTCGTCATCGGTCAGTCGGACAGCACGGGCCACGTCCGGAACGACCGGTTTTTGCGGCGCCGCTTTCTCTGCCGGCACGATCCCGGCCGCGTCCTGCGCCACAGCGGTGGGCCCTGCGACGGGTGCTGCTTCACGCTCCAGGCGGGCCATCACTTTCTGGTAATAGGCTTTTTGTGCGGTGCTCAGCTTGAAAACTTTACTTGAGCCAGGTTTGTGCAGCATCGCGCCGTTGGCCGTTTTCAGGCGCATGCCCGCAGTGATCGCGTCGTCCACGGCACGCGTGTTCGTTGCGGCTGGCGCCGGCGTCGGCGCGGGCGCCACACGCTCCGGAACGGCGTCGACCAGCTCGTTTGGCAGACTGGGAAGTGGGGCGGTTGCGTCGTCGATGTCGGCATGATCCTCGGCGGTCAGGCCCGGGTTCACGTAGCCGTCGCGCTTGAGGGCGGCCAGGAAGGCGGGTTTCTTGTGCTCGGCCGGGATGGCGGCGTTGGCAAGCACCTGGGCGCGCAGTGCGGCGCGATTGGCCGCAGCGCGCTCGGCACGCTCGTGTTCGATGATAGCGTTGGTGGTCTGCGCTTCCCTCGCCTCGCGCTCGGCGGCGGCGGCGCGCTGCGCACGCGCGTCCTCTTCCAGCATGGCGGCGATCTGCTTTTCCTCGGCCAAAGCGCGTGCCTCGGCGGCGGCCGCTTTGGCCGGCTCGAACTTGGCATTGATCGCGGCTTCTTCCTCGGCCAGCAAGGCAGCGAATTCCGCCTGTTGTTCCGCAGGGATCTCGGTGCGCGCCTTGCGGGCTTGCTTGAGCGCGTTGAATTCCGCAACTTCGTCAGCGGTAAGGCGACGTCCCAGCACCGCCGGCGTCACGCTCATCTGGCCGTCCGCACTCTTGACGCGTTGCGCCACCGAACCGTGTCCGATGGCAATGAGTTCAGCCAGGCGGCCGTCGATCTGGCCCAGCGATGGCGCTTGATCTGTCGCAGCTGGTGGCGCAGCGGCGACGCGCTGTGCGGCGAGCGCTGCCTGGGCCGCGTTCGCCGCGCGCGAAAGCGGCCCGGTGTCCGGCAATGGCAAGGGCACAGGTGCCGGACCCGGCGCTGGCGTGGGAGCCGGTGTTGGCGCGGCGGCGTGTTCCCCCTGCACCGCCGCCATGCCGCCGCCCATGGCCATGCCCGTGACAAGGCCGGTACCGGCAGCGTTGCCGACACCCTTGGCCAAGTCCTGCTCGCCCATGGCGATATTGGTGAATACTTGCTCTTGCGCCGACTGCGGCATTTCCTCCAGCACGCCCTCGCTCAGCATGCCTTTCCCGACCCGGCCGGCGAGGGAGCCGCGCACCTGGGCGCCGGCCGATCCGGTCGCAATCTGCGTGGCCGCGTCGCCCATCAGCTTGCCCGCGCCGAGCCCGATCAGCGCGGTACCAAGACCGGCGCCCACTGCCGGCAAAGCGTAGTCGCGATATTCCCGTCCCTCGGCCTGCGCCCGGTCGGCGATGTTGCCGGCGGTCTGCGCGCCTTCCGTCAGGGCGCCGGCGCCGATCAGCCTGGTCCCGGCGGCGTTGACCGCTTCGGCGGCTGCCTTCCTGCCGGCGCTGCTTGCCATGGCGGCCGCCGTCGCTTCCGCCGCCGTCCTGCCAGCTGCCAGGCTGGCGGCGCTTGCGGCCGCGCCCTCACCCGTTGCCAGCGCCGCGCGCACCGCCACCTTGCGCGCCAGCGCACCGGTGACGCCCATACCGCCCAACATGCCAGGTGCGGATTGGGCGATCGAGCCAATAATTGCGCGCGGGTTCTTGACCGACTCGGCGATGGTGCCGACAAAGCCGTCGGCTTGGGCAACCTTTTCGTCGGATGCTTTTTGACTGTCGCTCAGGAACTCGCCCAGGAATTCATTGGTCCGTTTCGGATCGTAGCCGACCGCACGCATGCCCTTGCCCACCATGCCGCCAGTTGTCAAGCTGCCGAGCCCGACAACCGCCGAGCCCAAGTCGACCACGCCCTGTCCCAGTTTGATCCCCATGTCGCCGGCGCTGCGCACCAGTCCGGCCGATTGCGCCGGCGCGGCCGCCGGCTGATAGCCCAGCTTGGCGGACAATTCCGCCTTATCCATTTCCGGGTAGTACATCGTGTGAACAGCATCAACGAACGCCGCGTCGTCCAGGGTGCTAAGGGAAGGAAGTTTCTTGCGTGCGTCGGTCAAACCAGTCATTGCGATCCTTGAATTTATTGTCATTACATGCCGAGCGCTTCGAGCATGGCAGTCTTGTTGAGGGCGGGGCCGATGTTGTCTTCCACAACGGCGCGCGCGGCATTTACGCGTTTGAGCGCGGCATCAGTGGCGGCGACGTCGCCGGAGGGAACGGTTGCATTGAGGATGAATTTCGCTTTCTGATACTCAGCTGCCGCCGCCTCCAGCGTGGCCGCCTTCTCGACCGCGACCTGATTCCACGCCGAGTTGCCGGAAGACATCCCGATTAGCTCCAGAAGTGGACTTTGCTTCGGCGCAGCCGGCGCACGCACCCCTGCCGGCGTCTTGAGAGCGGAGGGTGCCGTGCTTTGGGTCGCTGCAGGGGCGGTGACTGGCGCCGCGCCCTTGGCTGGCCCGTTCAGGTTGAGGGGATCGGCCGCGCTACGCGGGCCGCCGAGCAAGTCGGAAACCTGCTGGTTGAGCATGGCCGAGCGCGTGTGAAGGCTTTTTGCGCCAGCGGACTCGGGCGCCCAGGTGCCCTCCGCCTGCGCCTTGGTCATGGCGGCCGAGATCTGGTCTTGCTCTTTCAGCAAGCTCCCCAGCTGGGCACGGGTGGCGGGGTTCATCGTGTCCACCCCCAGCATGGCGGCGCGCTCGACCGGCGACAGCGTGCGGCCCAGCGCCTTTTCTTTGGCCTGGATCTGACCGAGCGGCGTTGACTGCGCGTGCTGTTCCCGCGACATGGCGAGGTGGGCCATTTGAATGGCGCGGCCGGCGGCGGAATCACGCGCCTGTTGGGCACGTGCTGCCTTGTTGTCCTCCCGTGTGCCCTGGTAGTGTTCGCGCTGCATGGCGGTCTGGCCTGCCCGTGCGGACTGGGCCAGCTGTGTCTCGAAATCGAGTAGCTGATAGCGGGCTTTGGCGACATCCATCGTTACCTGAGTACCGTCGCGGTTTCGGATCGTGACCAAATGAGTCGGGTGTTCCTCGCCGTTGATCTTGGTCGTACTTGCCTCGCCTTTGACGATGCGCGCGCCTTTCATCGAGCCGGCTGCGTTGTACGCCTCCATCGCCTCGTCGTAGCGCCCTTGACCCATTAACGAAAGCGCGTCCGCAATGCCCTCGTTCTTCATCTTGGTCAGCAGTCCCTGTTTTTGGGCCAGTTCTTCCAGCGTGAGATCTCCGCGAGCATTTTTGCGGCGCAGAAAAGCGGTCTGCACCTCAAGCGCGCTGTTGAAGTCGCCCTTGTGGACTGTGCCAGCCGGGGTGCCGATCGCGCCCATTTTTTTCGGTGTGGGCAGTGCCGCCAGCGACGCCGCTGCAGGCGCCGGCGCCAAGTCCAGCGCCGCCGGATTCTTGACCATCGATGCTGGCGTGGCGGCCGCGCCGGGCAGCACGTCCAACGGCGGCGCCATGGCCTTGTCGATTTCGGCCTGGATCTTGTCAGCTGCCGGCGCGCCTTCAGCAACAACTGGGTCGGCCCCGCCCTGGACGGCGACCGCTTCATTGGCGAGTTGTTCCCGGATCTCGGCCATGTCTTTCTTGTCGGCTGCCTTGATGCGGTCGACCTCCTTCCAGTCGTACCGCTGGCGGCTGCGAGCTTCTTCCTGAAACGCTGCTTCGGTGTCGGCGCGCGCGTCCGCTTTGACCCGGCGCGCCTCGTCGGCCTTGCGCCGCTCTTCGTCCGCAATGGCGCGCTCGCCGTCCTGATAGCCCTTGAATCCGGCGGCCATGCCGCTCCAGTTTGTCATCGTTCGATTCCCTAAAATGCGCCGGCCAGTTCGGACGACGACAGGCCGGTGCTCTGCATCACGCCGGCGTTGTTAGATTCCCATTTGCTGTAGTCGCTGGTTCCGCTGCCGCCCCAGTTGATTTTCGAGAGGCCGTTGGTGATGCCGCTGACCATGTTCCCCATGCCAGCTGCGGTCTGGCTGGCTTGCGCGGACTGCTGGCCAGCGATGCTGCTGGCGGTCGCCGCGGCGCTGGCCAGGCCGCTCGACGCGTTCGAGACAAGGCCCTTGCCGATGCCGACGGCGTCGAGCTTTCGGGCGAACGCCTTGTCCTTGATGCCGTCCCGGGCCTTGTTCGCGGCTGCCGCGCCCATGGCGGCGCCTTTCAGTTCCATGCTCGTGGTCGCGGCCTGTGCGGCGGCGCTCGACGGGTCCAGCCCAGGCGTGCGCGCCAGGCGGTCGCGTGCGAGGCCCAGCTGGCTCGACACTGACGCCTGCGCGTCGCCGGCGGCCTTGTCGTACGCTTCGGGAGTATCGGTATTCATGGCGTCGGCATACACGGAGTGCTCTACCGGACGGGCGAAGGTTTTGTAGTCCTCGAACTGATCCATGGCGATCTCGCCCTGATAGGCGTTCGCTTCCAGCGCCTTGTCGGCCGACGAAGCGGCCCTTTTGCTAGCCTTGTTGGTTGCGGCGGCTCCGATCCCGGCCGCTACAACGGATGCCGCGATTCCCCACGGCATATCAAGCCTCCTTAATCAGAACGCTATCGACCTTGTCGGGGTCGGTGCCTTCGTGGGCGTGCACGCAGAACCATACCGAGTCGGTAAGCGCCTCAATGCGATGCACCTGGCCGGCGCGGATCGTGATGCAGGTTGGCCCAACGTGCGCTTCCTCGATGCCGTCAATGGTCACAGTCACGGTGCCGCACGCCAGAATGCTCAGGTGGTCGAAATTATGCGAGTGCGTTTCGGCGTAGTGCGACGCCGGCAGTGTCATCTGCTTGGCGTATTCGCGGCCGGAGAAGTGATGCTTAATCTTCAAGTCGATCACGTTTCAGTTCCTTAAAGTTGTCGGTTTTGATGCAGACGATCAGCGAGATCCGGTCGGCCTGGCTGTCGTTGCTGACGCTGTGGGTCACGCCGTTGTCGAACCAGTAGCAATCGCCGGGGCTGGCGACGATGTCGCCTTCGGGGAAATGGAACAGGGCGCCCGGATCGTTACGCAAGGGGATGTAAAACTTGTCGTAGTAGTCCGCGTGCCAGCAACGGTCGATGTGCGGCTCGATGCGGCCGCCGGCGGGAATCTTCGTGATCAGCACGCCGCCGAGGCGTTCGCCATGGACGTGCGCCATCAGCCCGAAGATGATGGGTGCCAGTTCGGGGAGTTCGGCGTAGGCCGGGTACCAGATCGAGTCGTGCTCGTCGGTGAAATGGGGACCCAGGTTGGCGATGTCGTTGAAGCGCACCCAGATGTCCGTCATCGCGCGGTGCGGCGAATCGTAGGCGGTAGCACGTGCCGTATGCTGGCCGAACAAGTGGGGTTTTGCCTCCAGCGCGGCCAGCAGCGCCGCGACCTGGATGCCTGTTGCGATGTGTTGAAAGCTTGCCATGTTGTTCCCCGCTGTGATTGAGGCGGGGATGATATGGCCGGTCTTGAGAAAACTTAGAATTTAGGTAGCGCGTTCTCGGATGGTAAATTTAGGCGAAAAAAAACCCCCGATGAAGGGGGGTTAGTCGGATGAGAAAGAGTCCACTTCAATCCCACTCTCTCGTGATGAGATAGGTAATGTAGACCAGCACGGCAAACACTATGCCGTGGGTCCAGCTGCTTCCCCACCATGCGAGCGCCGGGTCCTCGAAGTGGCCATACTGGGCACCCAGCCGCGCAGGCATTGAGCTTGCCCAGTCATGGATCGCAGGTGTGAGAAATGGGGTGAACAGCACGCTTATCCACACGGCCGCCCTCCACCCCCACTCCTGCAGTACCGTAGCACACAATCCCGTGAGCACAATCGCGGCGCCAAGTAGGAGAATCCCGGCCGAACGGGGTTCGACATTCATCGCTGCTGCCATGTCGTGCACAACCCGCCAAAGCCAAATTCCACCCACGATCAAAAGTCCGAGGATAGTCCAAAAAGCATTTTCGTTGCTATTGCTATTACGGTAGTTGACCTGATTCATCTTCATCCCCTGATCATATTCTTGTTAGGAATTTTATACCGCCATTCTATTGCAAACAGTGTTCAATTAAAAATAGGAAAATTCCTACCTCACATTGTGGGGTTTCCGTTGCTCAATTACACTTTCAAAATAACAGTACGAAGCTGGGTTATGATAGTGGTTTCGTCACCATCGAGGTTGGATATGGGTTTTAATCAAAGCGACGCAGATGCGTTAAACAATGCTCAACAGTACTTCTCGCAAATGAGTATTAACACGGGCAACACCGATTTCCAGCTGATGCATTTTAAGGTCACGAAATCGGTGCTTCCCGCAGAGGCTACGAAGATTTTAAGCCGCGCGCTAGAAGCAGCGACGCGGTTTCATCAGGAAATGTCAATTTGGCTCGACGTAACCACCGATGACTTCCCTGCTTATGTCACAGAGGCAGTTCGTAGCTGTACGGGATTTGGTTTAAAAATTATCATTACGTGGAACGGCCAAAGCTCCCATGCGCCAGGCTTACCAATGGACGAAAGTGTACTGGAGGCAATTCGCCTTGCTCAGATGACAGGACCAGTTTGGCATCCCCTGGCTGAAAAGCCTGTGCCTCACTTATATTGAGCTTGCCTATCCCGGTCGGTACCAATTTGAGCAAGGCCGGGATAACGCATTAATCTTTTCTTACGGAAAGAGTCGCAGAGACGATTTTCTCTGTTGCCTTGTACTATCTCCCAAAACTACGATACCTCCTCCAGGTCCCAAAAAGGACCTGGATCTTTGGCAGTTCAGAATTGTCTCGCATAGCGAGACGATGTGTACTTTCATTTACACTTGTAATCCCCTGTCGTCATTACAACGTTACTGGTTTGGGATACTGCGCCTTCACCGCCTCGACCGCAGCGTTGTATTCATCCATCTTGCCGCCCTGACCCCGGCTTTGCCAGTAGATCGCGTCGGCCAAGTCGGCAAGTGGTGGATATGCCGCGCGGCGCAGCTGGTCGACGTCCTCATTGTGGTAAATGATCATGCCTGGATCTCGAAAAGTGCATCAAGAAAAGGAAACGCTACAATCCGCACGCGGTACAGGCCCGGCAAATTGAAGTTCAGCGTCGCGCGCCCTTCTCCGCACGGGTACGTCTTGTCGTTGATGACCACCTCGCACGGCATGGGCAACCGGGTCAGGTCGCGGCCGGTGAGCAATGCGGGGCTTTCCGGCCGTGCGTGCTTGTGCCCGTCGCGTACATAGTGGGTCCGCCCGTCGATGTCGCCCACGAATATGCGTTCGCCCTGCAGGGCCAGCATTGACTCGGGCACGTCGCCGTGGAACAGCACCCGGCCTTCGACGTCGTACTTCGCAAATGTCGTCATTTCATTACTCCAAGCAAGGTAACGGACCAGTCGCCCAGGTCGTAGGTCCCTTGGTGCCACGCGTTGTCGAATGTGACTGTGAACGTGTGGTAGCCCTGGCTCAGCCGAACCCTGGCAGATGTGGCGTGCGACAGAGCGTAGGTATTGATGTTGGAGTCGGATTGGTAATGGAACTGGCGGCCATCAACGTGCAGGATGACGCCGGTGTTTCCGCCGATGTTCCATGCGGCCGCTTTCCAGGTAACTAGCGCGACGACATCTACCTCGGCCGGGTAGTAGGCGGCGATCTGTCCGACCATGCGCGTGGTTCCGGCCGAGATGCCGCCGCTGCCAGTCCCCGACAGGTACAGTGGGACAGTGACCGCGTTGTTGCCGATTTTGAGCGTGTCGACGGCCAGGTCGTCTATCTGGGCGCCGCCGACTACCTTCAAGGCCAGCTTGTCGCGCGAGATCGAGTACGCCCCCAGCTGGTAGCCGGTGATGCTGCCTTGGGCAACAAGGTCGCCGCGCACGGCGACGAGTCCTGTTCTCGCGTCGATCGCGAATGGCACAATCCCCGGCCGGCCGGGAGCACCCACCGCGAAGGTATCGGCCAGCACGATGAAGGACGATTCGGCCTTGCCCCCCGTGGAAACGTTGGAATTGAGCGTCACGCCGGCGATATAGCCGTTCAGATCGAGCTTGACGCCCCACTTTCCTGACAGGCCCTGCACCTTGTCGTTCGTGAGATTGACTTCCTGGCGCAGGGCCGCGTAGCTCTTGACCAAGCCGGTCGCCGGGTCCGTGACCGTCGCCTGTAGCTGCTCGAACTTCGTCAGCGCGCTGCCTACCGGATTGACGGCTATTTGGGTCCCTGTCTGGACCAGCGCCTGATTGAGCCCCACGCGCGCCCACATGGTGTTGATCGCACTGGCCAAGGCGTTGTCGTTGTTGGTGCGCGTGGTCAGTTCGTTCTGCACGCCGACAAACGACTGGTTGGTCCACGTCACCACCTGCTGCACGTACTGCGTCATGGCCTCGTGTTGCGTCGAGCGCACCTCGCGTTCTTCCTTGATCGCGGCGCCGGCCGCGCCGATGGATGACGTGAGCGTTTCGGTCGTCTTCGCGAGCGACAGGTTGGTTTCCTTGATGACCGTGTCCACGCGCGTGACTGCGGCGCCGCGGGCCTTGGCTTCCTGCTGCAGAAGCCAGGACGCGCTGCCGGGGACCGAGTCGGGCGCCTGGATCAGGGTGACGGCCGAGAACATATTGATCCACGCCGGCGAAGCCATGATCTTGTCCTGCAGCTTTTCCGCCAGGTCGAACATCGGACTACCCGGCTTGCCCACGCCCTCGATGATCGGCCCTGCCAGCGACTTTGCCAGCTTTCCGGCGATGGACGGATCGTTTTGCAAGTCGCCCAAGGTCAGAAACGCGTCGTCACCCGAACCGACATCGCCATTGCGCACCGCGATGCCGCTCGCCATGGCGCGCAGCACCTCGCGCGTTTGCGGGTCCTTGACGGCCAGAATGGACGCGGTGGAAATTGGTGGTACTGATACAGTCATTTAGATGTCCTTCAAGCCACGGATGGACGCCGCCGCCCGCAGCCGTTTGAATCGGCCGGTGCCGGAAATCTCGAACTTCCACCTGTCGGAGGGTTCAAGGCCAGAATGGCCGTCGCGTGGTTCGGTGGGAAGGTAGAAAGTCGTCTCCCCGCTCCCGACGGTCTTGGTGTATCCCAGCCTGTCTTTCTGGTAGAACCGGATGGTGAAGTCGCCAGTGCATTCAACCTGGGCGACCGCCAGCGCGGCCGGCGCGGCAAGCACGATGTCCCCGGTTGCCCATCGCAGGGGAAGCATGCTGCCCCCACCGAACTGGCGCAGGGTCGTTCCCGTCACAACGTACATTTGGTCCGACGTCGTGAGGACGGCGGCAGTGCTGGCCACCAGCTGCGGCAAGTCCGTCATTTCCCCGCCTTCGGACAGATCGATCATGAACGGCACGAAAGCGCCGGTCTTGGAAAAGACGATCAATTTTCCATCGTAGCGGGCGAACTGCATGCTGGCCAGGCCGGCGCCGCATCGATCGCGCCACACCTCGCGCGTAAAAAAGCGATCGGACAGCGCCATACTTGGCGAACTGCCTTCCACCGCTACAATGCCATCGTGACAGGCGTACAGCGCGCGGCCGGCGATGCTGATCACCGACCATTTGGACGCGCCGGCGTGCGCGATGTCGAGCGGGATCTCGGCCATCGCGTCCGGACTTACCCCGGATATCAGCGACGGCTCGGCGACAGTCGTCACCAGCGCGCCGGCGGCGTGCAGATGGGCGCCAACGATCGTGTGCGGGACCGTGATCATGTAGGCCGGAGGCCATGACCATGGGCGGTAGGCGTCGCTGAACCACAGTTCGCGGCCCTTCCATGCGCACAGAATGCCGTTCCCGATGTTGAAAAGGCCGGTGAGCTGCGGGCTGGGCGGGTAGGCGTTCTCGCTTTGCAGGACCTCGTTCAGCGCGCCGGCGCCGGTCGTGTCGATCGTTTGCACCTTGCCCTCGGTGCCGCTGATGGACTTTACAAAAAAGTATTCCTCGCTTGCCCCGCCCTGGCGGTACAGCCGTGCCCCGGTGATGGGCACGTAGTCGCCGGTCCCGTCGAACGTCACTTCGACCGTCACCTTGCTGTAAGTGGTCACGCCGGCGACCGTGATCGCCTTTACCTCGATCATCGCCGCTTCGCTGGGCGGTCCCTGCTCCTGGTACACGTTGGCGTAGGTGTAGGTGTAGGTGCGGTTTTCAGTGCCGGTGACGACTGACGACTTGAAGGTTGCATCCGCGGCCAGCTGCGCGGCCGTCAGGCGCGCCTGATAGGTGTCTGCCGGCGTGGCCTCCACGGTGGCGATTGGGCCTTTCGGTGCAACCGGGTGCTCGACGTTGATGCGAGGCGGCGTGATTGGCCGCGGCACGCCGACGCGAAAACTGGTCGACGGCGGCGCGCCGCTGATGGTGGCCAGCGAGATCGGCGCCACCCGGAAGTCATTCCCGGTGGTGTAATACAGCCGGTCGCTGGCCGGGCCATTCTGCAGGGGACTGATAACGGCGTCGACGTCCTCGGGCCACACATAGAAGCGCAGCCCGTCAACGCTGAACACCGATCGCGCCACGATCGCCAGGTCGCGCAGTTTGAAGTCGCCGCGCAGTGAGCGCAGCTCGTTATAGCCGAAGTCGATGTTTTCGGCGACCGCCGCGGCGTTGATCGACAAGTCGGTCAGCGGCACGCGCGGCAGCAGGCCACCGAATTTGCGCAGGTTGATTGGGGGGCTCACTCGGGGACATCCTTCACTTGACCGCCGTTCATCACGGCTTGCAGGCCGACATAGGCTTCGCGCAGGCCAAGGGCCTGTTCGCGCCAGGCGAAGCAGGAACGCGCGTTGTGGGCGTCGGCTTCTGCGATGTCAGTAAGCGAAACGGCGGCGGGTTCGCGGTCAGTGTCGGAGGCAGGTCCGGCAGGTTCATTGGTCCAGGCGGCGTCGTAGCTGCGCACGAAGCCAGCGTTAACGCCATAAGTACGGCTATCAGCAGCCGACACATAAACAGGTACTTGCTTTTCAATTTCGTCACCCTTGACATAGATTTTTTGGACGCGATCCCGATATTTTGTTTCGGTTCGCACCAAAACTTGGATTTGCGCCTTGGCGACTTTGACCGCCTGGTTGGCCTGCTTGCCGACATAGGCGATGTGCGCCTCGCCCGCCCTGCGTTCGCCGCGCAGCTGGCCGAGCAGGAAAATGCACCCGCACGCGGCCAGCAGCAGCGCCCAGCGCGCCCACGCCGGCACGGGCGACAGCAGCGCGGCGTTCATGCCAGCACCTTGCGCGCCGCGTAGAACAAGGCAAGGCGGTCGGCCAGACCGTTGACACCCCCGTTGACGCGGCGGGTCACCGCGACCTGGTCGCCGACGTCGGCCAGCTCGTTCAACCCGTGGGTCTTCCAGAACCAGCCGGCCGAACGGCTGGCGCCTTCCGGCGTGACCAGCCAGGCCGACATGCGCTCGATCGGAATGTGGAAGTAGGCGGCGCACGCGGTATGGTTCGCCGCGCCCGTCACCTGGATGAACCCCCGCCCTTTCCATTTCTGGCCGTCGCCGTCCGCTTCGGGCGTATTGCCCAGCCGGAGGGCGAGCCGGCCCGTGTCGTAGGCGGCGCCGGATGCCAGTTCCTCGACATAGCGCAGATGTGACGATTCATGGCCCACCTGAGCGATGAACGACGCCTGGCGTGCCGGCGTCGTGATGTCGAATTCGACCATGCTCGCATTGAGCCAGTCGAGGTACTTGGCCGCGCGCGGCCGCGCATACGGGAGAATGCGCACCAGCTGGTCGAGCGTCATGCGCCACCCCGCGCATTGCGAATGATTGCGGCCGCATCGCGGGCCAGTTCGCCAATATCCTTGTCTTCGCGACGGCCGAACCAGCGCACGAAAGCGCCCAGCACCCACCATGCCGGCAGGCCGGCCAGCACGAGCACGGGCGCCGCGATGAAGACCACGCCCAGCGCCGGGTCGACGCCGTACATGGCCGCGATGTCGCGCGCAGCGTCGAACAGGCCGGGCCACCATGAGCGCAGCGCCACGACCAGCAGCGGGCCGAATACGGTGGAGAAAATGATGGTGGTGCCGATGCGGAGGAAGGCTTCTTTGCGGGTCTTGGGCCACATAAACATGAATCCGAGTGAGGTTGCGGCGGCGCTGGCGAGCAGCGGTACGCCGAAGAATTTGATAAGTGCGCCGGTTGCTGCGGTGGTTTCGACTGCCATAGGGTCCTTGAAAAGAAAAACCCCGCCGAAGCGGGGTTGGGTGTCACGTTCCGGCGGAGCGTGTACAGTGGTCCTTGTCGATACGGTCCAGCAGGCGGCATAAAACGCAACCCCAGCGCCGCCCGTTCGTGCGGGCACGATTCGCACGGCTTGAGATTGTCTCGTCCATGTGGCCGTTGGTCGCCGCGTTTGCAAGCTGGTCGTGGGCAACTGCCATGGACCATGCCTTGCGTGGGTTGCGGGCGATGAGGTAGAGCATTCGTGTGCCGGCGTACGCGGAAGCAGCGACGCACAGCATCCAGAGCATCAGCAGGCGCAGGCGCAGGCGCATCATGGCTGGATCACCCACATCGCGGCCTGGGCGGCGCCGGCGAGGGCTAACGCCTCCGCGAGATCCGCGACCGTTGCGGAAATCACCGAGTTATCGGCCAGTACCCACCGCACGGACGGAACGCCGGCCGCTTGGAGGGCGACAATTGCGCGCGCCATGCGTCCTTGCGATACCTCGTCGCCGTCGTACGCGTTCCCGGCCTTGGTCGTCACCTGGATGCCTGCCACGCGTGCCGCGCGCGCGGCCTTGGCCACTTCCCGTTTCGCTTCTTCGCGTGCGCACTCCTCGGCCTCGATCTCCTGTTCCGAGCGCTCCACGATGTCCCACGTCCAATCCCATACGCCTTGGGCGCTGCGCTTCGGCGCACGCCGCACAACGCTTTGGCCCTCTCCGACCGCAGGCGCCGAGCTATCCAGGAAGGGCTCGTAGCCGTACATGGAAAGGTCATCCGGCGTGTCCGGAATGCCGATGCCGGGATTTTGCTGACGGATTTCATGAACGTTTGGCAATGTGCCGTCACGCAGTCGATAAAATTGCATATAACTCCTTATGTTGCGTTAGAGGGATAAGATTTTCCGACGCCCCAAACGATTCGAGCGCCGCCCGGAGTTTGTGAGCCGTAATTTGAACTTCCGGTATAGCCGCCACCGGAGCCGGGGCCGCCAGTAGCCGGATTTTGTGGATAGGCGCTGTAGCCGTCACTGCCCTTGCCGCGCAGGCCCACGCCGCCGCCGCCGAAGCCGGCGCCGTAACCGCCTGCCCCGGCCCCACTGCCGACCTGGGGACGGGGATCGCTACGGCCACTCCCGAGGCTGTAGCCGCCATGTCCGCCATTGCCGGCGTAGCCGCCTGCCCCCGCACCGCCTCCGATATAGCCAACGTTCCCGTTATAGTTTCCCTCGGCCCCATATCCGCCGTATCCGCCCACACCTACAATTGGCCCGCCGCCCGCGCCACCCAAGCCGTAACTGGAATAGGCATTTTTTCCTCCCTCGCCGCCCCCAGCGCGACAAACAACTTGACCGTTTGCGCGGGCAATGATCGTGTCGCCTCCTTTGGTCCCGTCCACGCCAGGTTGCCCGTGCGTGCCGATGGCGCCGACCGTCACATAGAAAAGTTCTCCGGGCGTGCACGGAATGTTATTTACATAAGCCAGCCCCCCGGCACCGCCTGTACCCCCTATGCGGCCTTGCCCCCCGTCGTCGCCCCCATGCGCGCCTCCGGTGCCCACCGTCACCGCGCAAAACGACGTCATTCCAGGTGGCGCATAGAAGGCATAAGTTCCTGACTCCAGCCACTCTTGAGAGCCACTTGGGGGACGGCGAGAAGCGAAAAATCGACGCGCGCCGCGCATCAGAAATTCCTCCCGCCGTCTTGCGCATACGTGAACATGCCGTCTTGCAGGAAGACATAAATATCGAACTTGCCACTCTGCGCAGTAGGATTAGGCACGCCGCCGCCCATCGCCCACCGCAGTGTCGTTCCGCCGCTGAATGTCACCGTGTGCGCCCCGCCGTAGGCAACGATGACGGTAAAGCTTTTGCCC
Source organism: Massilia scottii (assembly GCF_030846495.1). Taxonomy (NCBI): domain Bacteria; kingdom Pseudomonadati; phylum Pseudomonadota; class Betaproteobacteria; order Burkholderiales; family Oxalobacteraceae; genus Massilia; species Massilia scottii. The sequence continues at coordinate 56,669 of NZ_JAVCWM010000030.1, forward strand.
GCCACGGATGCCGGCAACGTGATCGTCGTATTCGCGGTGGTCGTGAATTTTTGCACCGTCCCGTTGGTCAGATCGACAGCAAATGAAGCTCCCGGTGCCGCCGCATAGGTGGACTCGACAAAGTTTTTTACGGTAGGGTTGATCAGCGTCTTGCCGCTCATCGTCTCCACGCCGCTCAAGGACGCTTTCAGGTCGAGCGTCGCCTGGGTGGCCGCGCTGATTGGTTTGACGGACTCGCCGTTCGCCCTGGTGTAGCTCATCATCTGCCAGCTGCCGCCACCAAGGGAAATCCATTCCGCCCAATCGCCTGGCGCCGTCACGATGTCGGCGCCACCAATCAAGCGCATGGAAACCGGGTGGTAGGTGAAGGTGGCCGCGCCGGTGAATGTCATCCGGCGAATCGCTCCGGGTGCGATCGCATCGAACGCGGTAATGACGGCGGTGCCCGATACCGCAAGCGTGTTCGCCCCAGTCGCGGCGATCGCCATCGACGGGGAGCTGACCATAGGGACGGTCGGCGCCTCGTTCACCGGGCCTGTCAGGGCGCCTCTATATACCGGCAGAATCGCGCCAGCGGTGAGACGCAAACTGACAGGGTCGCCCGCGTTGAACGGGCGCGGCGTGCTGCCTTCGATGTACCGTTCGATCGTCAGTACATCGTCCGCGCGCGCGGTGCATTTGACAATCTCCCAGTTCATCTCGATGCCGCCCACGCGCTGCAGGAGAGTGATCAGGAAGTAGTCGCCGTCGAGCGGGTTGGGGAACAGCGCCCCCTCCCCGGCCTTGACGGTGATACTCGTTGCCGCGGCTGTGATGCCGACAGCAAGAACTGATTCGGCGTTGTTGGTAAAAATCTGTGTCATCACTGCTCCTTGACTTTGATTTTGAATTCGTCCTGCTTGATACGTCCGTCGTCCGTCTCGACCGTGACTGTGACCTTGTAAGTCACCCCGTTCTCCCCGCCGGCGAGCCATGCCTTGAGCGCGAATGTGGAAACGTTCTGGTGCGTCAACGTCAAGCCGGGTTTGTCGATCTTGAGTTCGACCGACTTGAGTCCATCGCCTGGGGTGAGCCAGTCGTCATAGAGGACGTCGTAGTCGAGCTTTTCGATCGGTTGCTTGGTAAAAGTGGCTAGGCTCATGTCGCCCTCATGGTGCGTAGGTCAGTTGGAATGCGCGCGCTGCGGATCACACGCTGGACGCGCGTGGTCCGCCTGGCAGGTGCCGGGACTGCGGCGTTCGTGGCAGGTTCGGCGTGCACGGCAAATGCCATCAAAGCAGTTGCCGCGCCCATGCGAATGCGCACCCCGTCGGCCAGAAGCGCGCTTGTGAGGTAGGCGGGCGCCTCCCCCATGCGATATGCCCCGGGTGCCGAGGTCAGGCAAGCCAGGCCTGCCAACGTCGCGACGCCTTGCAGGGCCAACCTGCCTTGGGCGTACAGCGTGGCGGTACAGCGAAAATTCGCAGCGCCCTGCAGGGCCAGACGTCCGTCAGCCGTGCATCCGGACTCGAACAGAACCGGCTGTGCCGCGCCCTCGATCGTGACCATAGGTACGGCCGCGATCTGTAGGCTGGAAGTAAACTCGGCCTGGCCCGGCTGGGTCAGCGTCGGCTGCGCGCTCAACGAGCTGGTGAACTCTACCCGACAGCCGTCCGACGACCCTGCGGCCAGCACCCCGAGAGAGGACACCATGGTGGCGCCCCCGCCGTGGATCTTCACGGAGTCGGTGGACGCGTTGAAACTGGCCACGGTCGCAGCAACGCCCATGGCGGTCCGCAACGCCGCGGCATTGGCCGTCAACCCGAATATCGCCGACGCGCGTCCCTCGCGCTCCGTCGTACTTTGGCCGTTGCGCCTGACGCCCGCTTCCGCATACAGGGAGAACGTACTTACGCCGGTTGCGGCGTAGCCGATCGTGACGAGAGGGTCGGCACTTGTGATGAAGGTTGCGGCGCCGGCCGCCACACCTGGGCGGATGATCGTGCCACCGGCGACGAAGCCGAAGGTCGTGCTGCACAACGCTTCAGTATGCGCGGCCCGCGCGGTGAGACTCGCGTAGGAGGTGGCGCCGGCGGTCGTTGCCAGCACCCATTCAGCCGACGCATAAAATTCAGGCCGAATCAGCGCCGCGCCCATCGCGATACGCACGCCACCGGCGCCCTTGCCCGCCGATCCCCCCGTCGCCACGGCGCCCGCGAACTGCGTGCGGGTCGCATTGGCGGTCAAGGAACCGGCGGCCGCGAACAGCGCCGCGCCGAGAACTACCCGCGTTGCATTTCCATTGACGGCCGCGCTGTTTAAGCCGAAGGAATTCATGCCGACTTAGTTCAGATTCGCGATCAGGGTGCCAGGTGCAAAGGACAGCACGTCGCCTACCTGCAGCGTCTTCGAGGACAGCATCGGCGCCGAGAACAGCATATTGCCGGCATTGAGTGCATCAAAAACAGCGACGTGCGTCACGGTGACAGCCGCGCCGGTCACTGCGGGGAAGGTGATTGACGCCGAGTTCGAGACTTGCTGTCCGGCGCCGCCTGGCGCCGGCGCGGTGAATGCGCCGGTCAGCTGGCGCGTGTACCAGGTACCTGACGCAATCTCGTTCAAGTTGCCCGCATCGGTCGGGTCGGCCGTGCACAGCGCCAGGCGCAGCGCGGCCGTCGGCGGGGCCACAAAATTCGTACCACGCAGCAGCGCATTGAGTACTGCCGTTTCGGCGTAAACGGATAATCCTGCCATGAATGGCTCCTATAAAGGTATGAAGGGAAAATTAGGTGGGTGGTGCGGACGCCGGCGCCTTACCCTTGACAAGGGCGTTGAAAGCGCCCCGGTGCAGGGCCGCGAAACCGGCGCTTTCTGGCGCGTACTCGCTGTCCTTTTCGTAGGCGCGGTACATGAGGTAGTCGACCAGCGCGCCCACGTAGCTGTCATCCAGCGCGATCGGGTCACTCAATGCCAGCGCTGGAGGCACCGCCTCATAGACGGCCGTCACCGCATTTCCGCCAGGTGACGGTGGGTAGACATAGAACGTTTTTGGGTCGTCGCCCGAAAAGCAGAAATGCAGCACTTTCGTTTTGGCGCGCGCCGGCGCGTGCCAGTCGGGTACCTGGGCATCGAGCGCCTTGCGCGCTATGCGCGTCACCGCGTAGCCACTGGCAGTGCGCGGCACGTCCAATAGCGCCTTGCCATCGAGCGGCAAGCGTTGCAGGGTGCCGGCGGCAAGCGTCACCGCCGTGGTGATGACATAGATCGACGGGTTGATCAGGGCGGCCTCGCGTTGGCCGTCGATCAACCAGTCGAGCATTTCTGACTGGGTCCAGCGGATGTACTCGTGGTCCTGCAGCAGACGGGCAGCGCGGCCGACGACGGCGCTGGCGATCGTAGTGGGCATGCGTTTCCTTGCGTGTGTGGGGAACAGGTGCCCTGGGAAGTGTTAGCCGAAAGCGCGCGGCCGGACCCGGCTCGTGGTGCGGCCGAATGACTGCTCGGCGCGGATACGCGCGGCGGTGCGTGCGATCTCGTAGTCGCGGGTATAGAGACCCGCAGCGGCAAGGTTGGTAAATTCGTGCCCGGTTATCCGCAGCAGGCGCCCGATAACACCCTGGCCGATCTCAAAGGCATAGTCGTCCAGCAGAACATCGGCCACCGTGTCGGCCGTGCGTGCAGGTTTGGTCGCCACCAGCAGCTTGATTGCCTGGGCGGCGTCCTGCGTCGGCGTGGCGTCGAGCGTAAAGACGTTGGCGGCCGCCTGCTGAATGCCCGACGGTTCCCCGGTGCGACCCTGTAGGGATGCCACGTGCATGTCTCCCGTTTTGAAGATCCGTAGCGGCCGTGTGTAGTACGCCGCCTCAAGGATGATCGTGGCCACGGTGCCGGATGGGGTTTCGATGTCGTATTGCCGCTCGCCACTAATCACGTCGAGCGGATCGGTCATCAGCTGCGCGACAGGCGCGTGGATGCAAAAGTCGATGCAGATATCGCGGATATGCTGTTCCGCGAGCGGATACGAACAACCGGTCACGTAGGGCAGCACCTGCGAAAAGAAGTCGGAGAGGTTCGCCATGGCGACCGCTTATTTGCGCAGGTACTTGATGCTGTAGCTAAAGCGCTGCACTTCGCGCTCGATGGTGGCGCCGTTGGCGCCCGCCTCGTATTCGGTCATCGTGGCGTTTTCCAGGATGGCCGCCACTTCGATAGGCACGTCGCACGGGACACCGCGCGGCACGTTGAAGCCGTGGCCATTGATGCTCAGGAAAACAGCCTGGCGGCCCAGCTCCCCGGCGCCGTTGGCGATCGTGACCTGGACCTTCTCGCCCGTCAGGTTGTCGCCGTGGTCCACGACAGCGATGTCGAGGCCCTTTTTGATCTCGACGGGCTTGGGGGCGTCGTCGATGGTGGTAACGCTGGTCGTATCTTTTGCTGCCATGGTCATGCTCCTGAATGTGAGGGGAAATGCAAAACGCCCACCGAAGCAGGCGTTTTACGGGGTTGGCGGGGCGTTATGCGGTGACGGCGAACTCGCCGCGCACCATCCACTGGTCGTTGAGGATCACGGCGCCCTGCATTGCCTTCCACGCCACGCGCCCGCGCTGCGCCAGCGGGTCCGAGTCGCTCGGCTTGGCGTTGACCACCATCGGCGTGAGCGCGAACATGCCCTTAAGCGCGACCACGGCATAGGCATTGGTTGCGATGTACAGGGCCGGGTAGACGTCGGCCTTAACGCCGGTGGTTGAGGTCATCAGCCCCTTGTCACCGCCGGCGTCGATGAACGGGACGAAGATGGTCGAGGACAGGTAGCGCACGTCCTCGACCTTGCCGATCTCGTTTTCGTACGGGGTCATCGAACCGTACTTCTCGATCGGCACAAAGCATGACTTGCCGTCTGCGCCCAGCATGTTGCGCACGTCCGACTCCATGTCGGGGTGGATCAGGCCGATGTAGCTTTTCGCGACCGGTTCGGTGCCGAATGCCGCCGTCGACTTGACCACCTTGGTGATGGGCTCGGCGTTCTGGCGTTTCAGGGCCTTGACAATCTTGCGCTGGACCGCCAGCGAGATCGGGGCGGTCACTGCCGCGCGCGTGGCGCCATTGGCGTACACCACATTGGTGCCGGCGCGCAGCACGCCGTAGCGCATGCGCTCGATCATTTGCGCGGCCTGCTCGCCCAGCAGGTCGATTGCTTCATTCAAGACGTTGTCCTCGTGAGTGTCTTCGATGATGTCCGTGATGGTGATCATCGAGCCGTACTGGGTCAGCATGCACGGCACATCGGTGGACGCCATGGTCTGCGAGCCGGGCGTGACGCCTTCGACCAGCGCCGACGGAGTGGTGTCCAGTGCCGAATAGCGACGAAAGACAATGGTCTTGGACGAATTGGCGGGCAGGGTCTTGGCCTGGCCGAATTTTTCGAGGCACAGGTAAGGGATGGCGCGTTTGAGCAGTTGCTTATTCGCGTACGCGGCGGTACGCGGCGAGATGTCGCCGTAGGTGGTATTGCCCATGGAGTTTTCCTAATGAAGGGGAATCGATAGCGGCGGGAGCCGCAGAGATGCGTGGATCTGTTGGGGCGCCAACAGCAGCGTTCGCCAGTGAGATCCGCACTGGCACGGACCACCTTTTTAGTGTTCGTTCCAGGCCGCCGCGAAGTCGTCATCGCCGGACGGTTCCTTGGGCAGGGTCAGGCCGCTCGAGCGCACGCCCTCGGCGCCGTCGATTTCGCTGTCGTCCACGCCGCTGCTCTTCGATGCCTTGAAATCCGTGAGCATGTCGATGATTTCCTGCGTACTGCCGGCGTCGATGACCTGCGACAGGCGCGCCTGCTCGGCTGGCTCCTGGCCGTCCTTCCAGGCGCTGAACTCGGGCGATTCAACGACATCGGTAAAATCTTCATGCGCAGCCGCGATGGCCTTGAAGTGGTTGGCGTTGCGCTCGCCCTGCAAGTGCTGGATGACTTCGTCAACCGTGCTCGACAGTGTTCCCAGCCCTTCGCCCACCTTGTCGGCGCATACCTTGGCAATGAGGCGCTTTATCAGGTCCACGAATTCGGGTCCGAAGTCGTCCGCCAGGGCTTTTTCAGGATCGTCGCTGTCAGCGGCGCCGACGGCGTCGGCGGCCGGGTCGGTGGCGCCTTCGCTTTCCTGGCTCTCGCCCACGCTGGACGTGTCGAGCGTCGCTTCCTTGGCCCCCAGCTCGGCCTCCTTAGCCTGCAGCTGCGCTTCCCATTCCTTGAGGCGCGCTTCGTCACCTGATGGCTGTACGGCGGCGGGGGTTGCAGCGGGGGGTGCAGCTGAGGCATCGGCGGGTTCCTCGGCCCCGGCGCCGACACCGGGGCCAGCTTCGTCGGCGAGGCCGAACGCTTCGTCCTCGCTCTGCGCCGTCGGTTCAGCGTCGGCCGCATCGAACTCCGCAGCGAAATCGGCCGCGTCTTGTGTCTGTTGCTTTTGGGTGGTTGGCATGTGGTTCTCCTGTGGGATAGCTGAATCGGGCGAAAAAAAACCCGCTCGGGGCGGGTGGGGGACTGCGGTGCGGATTACACCCGGGCTGATCGGTGCGCGCTGCCGGTGCGGATCATGTCGCGCAAGGCGTTGAGCTGGGCCAGCGCACCTTGCTTGAATGCAAGCTGATCGGCCGTGACGGTGGCAAGATCGGCATAACACCCTTCCGCCAGCGCATCGAGCAAGTCCAGCAAGATCCTCGTTTCCGGCATGGCGCGAAATTCGAGCAACGCGGCCGATTCGCTGGCGATCGCCGCCCGCAGCTGTTCCTGAGAGCGCATCATTCGATTGCCGCCGTCTCGATGCCGGCATGCTCGCCGACATTGGCGCCGACCTGGCCGCCGCGCGGATCACGCTGCGCGGCCAGCTGCTGCGGATCGGGAATGGCCGGCTGAGCGGCGCCGGGCGGCACCGATCCGGCCGGAGTAGGCTGGCCGGGAGTGGAATCGACCCAGCCGGCCGATTTCAAGATGGCGTCCCCTGCAGGCGCAATCTCCGGGCGCTCCGTCGCCACACCGGCGGCCTGCATGCCCGCATACGCTGCGTCCACGTTGGTTTTGGTGGCGATCGCGTTGATGCGCGTGACCTCGGCCGCGAGCTTGGCGACCTCTTGCGTTATCTTCTCGGCCCCAAGCATGGCTACCTTCATTTGCAGCTCCTGCATTTGCTGCTGCTGCGCGGCCGCGGCCTGGGCGGCGTCGTTGTTGCGCTCGGCCTCGACCTCGTCCTCGGTCTTGATGATGCTCGACAGATCGTGCGCTTCGGCGCGCTGTCGCAGCAGTTCTTCGCGCTTGATATAGGGGGCGTCCTCCGGTGTGAGGGTGGCGGCGAAGTTGTCCAGCTGCTGCGCGCGCACTTCCTTCGCCATCAGCGACGCCGTGCCGCGCGCCTTGATGTCGAAGTCGCCCTTGCAGCTGTTGTCCGGATTGAACTGCATGTTCCACTTGTACAGGTCGCTAATAAACGGCCTGGTCACGCCCTCGTCGTAGTTGGTGATCAGGTCTTTCATCACGATGGAGGCATTCGCCATCAGCATGGACATGCCCGATGCGGTACCGGCGGCGCCCTGGGTGGCATTCTCCCCCTGCATGTAGCGCGGGATGGCGGTGACGTCATCGGCATTCTTTTTGAACATTTCGACAATGGGCAGCAGTTCTTCCAGCCCGTTCGGCACGTTCAATACCCGGATGGCCGGTTGGCTGGCGTCCTGCCCGGCGCGCTTCCAGATCTTGAACGGGTACATGTCGTCCGCGTCCTCGGCCGGCGACAGCAGGTTCATGTTCACCTCGATCTGTGGCCCGGCCGACAGCGCCGCGTTGTCGAGTACCATGCGCGTGGCCGCGTTCACGGTGGTCTGGTCGTCGCGCATGATCGAGGCGAAGCCGTCGCCGAAGATGCTCGTTTCGTCCTTGTCGGCGTAATACAAGTGGTACGGGTAGGTGACGCCGTTAATCGGCTGCAGGGTGATCTTGATCACGTCCCCGTCCGGGAGCATCCATACGTTCGAGAAAAACGTCTCGTGCATGCGGTCCTGGGGAACGACCACGCCGGCCTGCGACAGCAGCTCGCCGCCGATCCAACCCCAACGCTCCACTACTTCGTAGTTGCCGTCGTGATTGAGTTTTGCCGACTGGCGCTCGCCAATCTGCCGGATCTCGTTGTCGTACGCACGCGAGGTTTGGGCCCCCTTGGGGTTGGCCAGGATATAGGCGCGGATCTTGGCGCCGTTGAATGCTTTGCGCTTCGCCAGCGCCGCGAGCGCGCCGCGCGTCATGATGTGCTGCTCGAAGACATAGCCGCAATCCGACAGCTTGGTGGCGGACATATCCGGGTAAAAGCGCCACAGGGGGACGTAGGCAACGAAGGGCACGACGTACGACTCGGTCTTCATCACCCAGTTGCCATTGACCCGCACAAACTTTTGACGGGTCTTGCGCTCGACCAGCGGGGCCTTGAGCACGCCTGTGCCGTACAGGTGGCCGCTGTGGAGCACCTCCCTGGCCGTGCTCTTGTACTGGGCCTCGGCCAACTGGTCATCCATGATGCTGGTCATCTTGTCGGCCGCCATCTTGACCAGCTTGGCGATCGCGGCGTCCAGTTCGCGGCGCGTCGGCACCGCCCCCGTCTTCGCCACCATCTGGCTGATCAGCTTGCGCCTGGTATCGCGGTCGACGGATGGTACGGCGGTGGGCTCGGCCGTCCAGTTGCGATCGGACGTGGTCGGGAACAGCAGATCGGCGACGCGGGCGTTAGCGGTTTTTACCTTCACGCGCGTCAGGCGCACAAAAGCCCTGGAGCGATTCTTTCCGAATTTCGCTTCCACGTCCGGATCGTAGAGCCCGCGATACTGGCGCAGGTCCATGAGCCAACGCTGTTCGGTTTCGCGCCGGTCGAGAACGGCTTGGGCGAACTCCGCCAGGAGCGTGACGCCCAGCGTGTCCAGCGCGACGTAGGCGGCGTTATCGTCGCGGGCCATGCCTTCGGTAGCCGCCCGTACATATTCTTCGTGCGCTGTATCTACTGCATCGGTCATTGGCGTGCTCATAAAAAAGGCCCGCGCATTGGCGGGCCGGAAGGTTGTTGCGGGAAATTGGAGCGGCCGGTGACCGTGGCTGGCTTAGTAGCCTGCCCGCGATGCCGCGCGCTGCTGCGTGTGACCGCCGCCACGGCTGTGATCCTCGCGCAGGGCGCGGGGAATCACCGGCTCGGCAAATGTCATGGCGATGGCGTCCGCGCCGTCTGGCGAGCGCATCTGGCGTTTCTTCATGTCCTCCTTGGCCTCGATGAGGCGCGCGCCGTTGGAGGACGTTTTGTAGCTCGGAGCGGAAATGTCGGCGATCATGGCAACGTCGTTCGGTAGCCGGTTGGGGCCGTCCTCGATCCACTCTTTGAAGCGATACCAGATCTCGGCGCGCTTGTTGGCGTACAACTCCGGATCATCGGCCCTTGCGGCAGAGTTCACACCGATGACGGGCACGCCCAGCTCCTTGAGCCGGTCCACGATCCCCGAACCGATCCCGATCTTGTCCACGAAAATGGCGTCGGGCTGCATGTCGCGGTAGTAACCAGCCAGGATGCCGGCCACCTCCATCGGCCCTTTCTTCTCGTGGTACTCGATGCGGAACACGGTGCGTCCGTGGCGGAAGGCGATCGCCGTCCTGTCCGGGCCGTATTCGGCCGGGTCGCAGCCGATCACGAAGGCGCCGGTGCGCTCGCGGTAGGTGCTGTTGACGGCCGCCATGACGCTCGTTGGACTGATCAGCGGGTCGGTGGTGGCCGAGCGAAACGCGAGCGCGGCCGTCGCCGGGTACTCCTGATCGAAAAGCCACTCGAAGCCCTGGCCGTACGTAATGACTTTGTTCTGGCGCCACGCCATCTGTTCCATGTCCAGCCCGTAGGCGTCCATGTACTTCTGATCGTCGGCCGTGACGATGAAATTTTCCGGCACGGTCGCGCGGTACTCGTCCTGCCAGAACCAAGGCACGAAGATGGCGATGTACTCGCCGATCCCCGCCTCGGCGTCCTGCCACATGCTGTGAAAACCACCGCCGGTGCCATTGGCGGTCGATTCGATGATGATCTCGGTGTCGTCCAGGTCCGCAATGGTGTTACCCAGCCCGGCCATGTGCATCTGCGCGTTTTTCCAGAACGCGAATTCGGACAGGTGCGCTACCTGGGCGGTGTTGCCCCGGCCGACGTCGGCGGTGCCGGCGGTCGCCAGCTTGTATCCGCCATCGAGCTTGTCGAAGACCAACTCCTTCGAGTTCGTCGCGCTGGTGGACGGAGCGAACGGGTTGTGCCCGTGATAGCGCTTGACCATCTTGAACAGATTGTCGGTCGCCTTCTGCTCGTGCGCCACGATGAAGGCGGACCGGCCGAAGTTGATGGACGAGATACAGTAGAAGCGCGCGCCGATATAAGTCGATGCCCCCTGCTGGCGCCCTTTCAGGATGATCGCCCGGACCTTGCCGATCTTCCTGCGCTGCTCCTCGATGCGCGCATGGATGTAGCGCTGTGCCCGATTGAATTTGAGCAGGACCTTCTTGCCGGCCTTGTCCAGCACGTACATGCACGTTTCGCAGTGCAGCTCGATATCATCGCGCAGCGCTTCGATGGTGGCCTCGATCTCGGCCTGGCTACGCGCCGCCATTTTTCGCCATCACGCGCTTGATGACGTCCTCGACGCCGCTGCCGATCTCGTCTTCCTTCTTGTCGTCCAGCCCAAATGCCTGGCGCTCCATGGCGATGAGGTTGCGCAAGGCGTCGGCCAGCGTCTTCATGGTGCCGGCGCGGGAATTGAGGGACATAACCTTCTCGAACAGCTCAAGGCGCTTGTTGACGCCCTTCTCATCCGGTGCGCACAGCATCGCCGCCAGGTCGCGGAAGAGATCCGCATGGTCCGTCTGGATTTCCAGTTCTTCGAGCAGTTGCATCGACAGGCGCCGCGTACGCTGGATATCCGAGCGGTGCGACAGGATGATCTGCGACTGCATCGCCGCGTTGACCTCGACAATCTCTCGCTCGCGCGCCGGCGACAGCGGTTCGGCGGTCGCCGGCACGACAGATTGCTCGACAAGCGACGTCGCCTTCGCGCGAATCTTGACGCCCAGGTGCCGGCTGATGTTCAGCTTGGCGAAGCGCTTGTCCATGGCCGCGCGTGAGACGCCGTGCTCGACGGCCATCTGCTGCTTCGTCTTGATGCCGGCGCGCCAGTCCTTCTCGACCAGATCCCAATCGATGACCTTCTTTTCCTTGGCCATGGGTCAGCGCGCTTTCTGATATTTGCCCTGCAAGGTGCCAATCGAGTCGACGCCGTCATGTCCCAAGGCCCAGCTACGGGCGAACTCAAGATCCTCTAAGTCATCCTCGGGCACCTGGGCGCCCAACCATGGGGCGACGGCATTGCGCGGTTGGTAGATCGTGGGCTGGGCGTGCCCGGCCACGGTGTCTTGCTCGACGGGGGTTACTCGTGCCATCACGGGGACGCCCAAAAAAGAAGCCCCGCACGCATTGCTGCGCCGGGGCTGGTGCCTGAATGCTCAGGCACGGTGGAAGGGAGATTGCTGCGGGCATGAAAAAAGCCAGCGGGACGAGCGTCGCGCTGGCTTCAATCTGCTTGGTGCTCGGTGGCAGGCCCCGCCCTATCTGGATGGTGGCGCGCCGCACGAACATGAATTAGCCGCCTAGCCCCTTGGCGGGCACGACGACGGCGGTTCGCCAGTGCGTCGAGCCCGCCCGACGGCGAGACGATCCGACGCCGTTCCCTTGAAAGTGCCCATGTTGAAGGCCCTTTTCGCAAGAGTCAGTTTTTCAGACTATCGAATTGGAGCGAATTTTACGGTGTTTTGCGCAAGTTTCGCCATACCTATTTTGCGCACAATTCTTTGCGCATTTGATGTCGCGCTGCAGCAACTCTCTTTCTTTGAACTCAACAACTACTGCATTAGCGAAAATTCTTTTTGACGCTAATTATAATGATGTTAGGTAGCATCAGAAGAGCAATCCCGACTATCAAAACTAGGACGCTATGCAGCGTCCATACAGCATAAGAATGAACACTTGACGGAGGTAAGATAGCATCTAACCAGTTCCATATTTGCACCATGGAGGGCAGTTCAGAATGGGCAAGAATTATCAAGAAGAGCGTGGTACCTAATAAATTCAGTGTTACATAAAGGCGATTGTTTGGATACACTCCCTGATTATTAATCACATCAGCAGCAATACTTGTCCACACAATAAAACCTAAAACTATAATTATTGATAAATACGTGACCACGATCTACCTTCCCGTTAACCGGTTTCATTCCGACGCCGCAGCGAGCAATTTTGGGGTCCATAATAATTCACCTCAAGACATCAGGTTTATCTGGCGGCTCTGCCCAGGCGACCAACAATACCTAAGTATGCCTTGGCATGATGCTTTGCCTTGTTACAGTCACTGCAAATCGTTACTCCGTTCTTGTAAGTAGTTTGACCGCCATCAATCCAAGCATCTATGTGATCGCACTCTAAATGTAACCCTGCCGCCAGCAGTGTCGCCCTGTGGCGAAGGCATACTTGGCAGGTATAGTTGTCTCGCGCAAAAATAATGGTTCTCAAAGTCGTTGGAAACACGCGTGACGAATATACCCGGCCACGCACTTCAGCAATTTGTTGGCGTAACTTTACCTCGGCGCGGTCCCTGTCCTGCCGCTCTTTATTCCATTTTTCTAGGCGGGGCCGAAAATATCGTGGTATCTGGACCTCAAGGAACGCCCCTCTATCATAAGGATCACCCTCGTCAGTCTCATGTTGCAATCCGACATACATCAGAGCGCGTTCGCGCGTTAATTCATCAATGCTCGTAGACCTCCGTATATGGAGTCGGCGCCAGCCCCATTTATAAGCCATCTCAACCGCTTTTTCAGATGAAAAAGCGCATTTCTTTGCCGCTAAATTTATCTTTCTATGTATGTTTGCCTGAAAAATGGCTGAGCCAAACCGCAATCCGATCGCAGCGAGTTCAGCACGGGAAGAATTCTCCCAGAAATTACGAAATGTATTTTCAAGATATCGGGGCAGTCCCATGAGCAGTTCCAGATGTACTTAGCGCAGCATAGAAGGGCGAGACAGTTGTTTGAGCTGTCCACGAGGACGATGCTGCTACGTGGATGTTGCTAATCACTTCGCAAATTTTTCGTCGAAGACTTTATTTCGCTCCTGAGCAATACTTTTGTCATTTCTATCCATCGCTAAAAAACCAACAACTGCAGCTAGCAGGACGATTACTACGATTATGACCGGCTTTTTTTCCACGATTCCTCCATTTTTGCGCGCTCAGCGTTCTGCTGATACCTCGTGTTGAAACAGCGAGTGCCGCCAACAATATAATCGCTACGATTATAAATGACGTTCTGCGCCCAAAGCAGCTAATTGCTGTGTCTAGAGCGAACAAGCCGAGGTTCCCGGCTCTGCTTGCTTCGCTTTTAACCCTGGTTACTTGGCCTTGTAGTCGCCAATCATTATTCGACCGTTGCCGATCTTCAAGCCCGTGTCGCGTACTTGGCGGACAGCCTCAATCAGCAACTCGTGCTCAGGCAATTCGCTGTGTTCTTCGGCGGTCAAGCAAACGCTCGATTGCCCATCGCTCCAGTACGCTGCTCGATAGCCTGGTGGGTTGTACGCGGATTGAGCGGTGTGCTTGAGCGCGATTCGAATTCCCGCGCTTACCTCGCCTTTGCCGAGTCGCTTGGCTTCTTCCACGCTGGCATCGTCCAGAAAGACCTGCTTGCGTTGGCCGCCGGTCATCTTGGGCGGTGCGCCTCGTTTGATTATCTTCGCGTCGGCCGCGCCGCCCTCTTTCTTTGTCATACTTTGTCCCATAATTCGTACATCATGTGGTGCGCGGCAGCTTCGACCAACAAAATCGGGTCGACGTAGCCGGGTTCATCGCGGGGATCATGCCCGACAGTTTCCTTATACCATAAGCAGATCGCGGCTTTGTCGGCCATGTCGAATGCACCCAGCTCCTTGTCCGCGCGGAAGACCGTAAAACGCAACGGTTCAGTTCCTAAATTCCTCAACTTGCCGCCGGCCGCGTTCCTCACGCATACGTGCATATCGTGGGTTTCAACCTCCCGGTGCAGAGTAACGACTAGCCCGTGCTCGTTGAATTCGACCTCGGGATTGCCCTCGAACGGGTCGCGGTCCATGTGGTTTTCGCTCATGATCAATTCGCCATCCAGTATTCGGTGCTCATCCATTCCCCCAGCATTTCAAGCCGGTCCGCGCCCGCCGCCGTCGGCCAACTTTGGCCTTTCGGGCCTGAGAAAACCACTCCCGCGACGTCGCCGTCCTTGATGCCGGCCGCGTCCATTAGCGGGTCCAGTGCGCGATCCAGGTCAGGATTTTCGCTAGCCTTGTCGAGCATGGCTTGTGTGATTGCCTGAAGATTAATCTGTGCGCGAGGCCGGCTTGGTTCGTTATCTTCGTCGCTCGGCGGTTCATCGTCCTCCAAGAAGTCGTCCCCAATATTGGGGTTTGAGGTGCAGTGGAACGGAAAACCGGGTTAAGGTCGGGTTCGCGGCTTACTCGTCGCTCGTCGGATTGCGCAACGGTCGCAACTCGCCCTTGGCCACTGCATCAGGTACTGAAAATGAATACCGGCCTAGCATGGTTGATGTGTTCATGCAACAGCGGCGACAACCTAGCCACGTCCTCATCCCGTACAATCGCTTACAGACACTGTCATCTCAGCAAAGAGCTGACCATTGCTAAATTGATAAGATGGGGAAGGTAACTTCAAAGCGGGTACCACGGGCACCAAAGGCCGGCCCATATGAAAGATTACCTTGCAGGTTTCGTACGAGTGAACTTATCACCTTCATACCTAAGCCTGACATCTCATCTGGTGCAAAGTTGGTAGGGAGTCCGGTACCGTCATCAGTAACGCCCAAGCAGTAAATAGCGTCATCTAGCCGCGTCAGCGATACAACCAGTTGGGATGCACCTTGTTTCATCGCGTTGGTAGCCAATTCGTTTACGATCAAACCTATCCGCACAATCTGTTCACTCGGCAAACTCACCGACACAGCGTCTACATGAATAGTTGTAGTTTCGTTCTTACTTAGCACGGATGATAGGCCGAGGCAAAGTCGTTGCAAGTACTCCGCGCAATCGGCAGTGTTTACCGTAGAGTCAGTCTGCATGTGCTTGTGAACTTCAGCGACCGCCATAATTTTTCCAGCCGCTTTAGTAATTTCCTCGGCAGCTGGCGTCCCGCGTAACTGCATGCTTTGGACACCAAGTAGCGACACAATCAACCCCAAGCTGTTGAGAACACGATGATCAATTTCCTGGGTCATCAGTTTCGCCTGGGCTAACGCCGCTTCCTTTTGTTCAACGGCGACACTAAGGTTTGCAATCGATTGGCGAGCAGTAAGCCGCAACTCCAACTGATCCATAACAACTCGAGCTAAACCTTGCAGATTTGCGATCTGATCTTGGCTAACTGAGCGGGGTTGAAAGTCCAACACACATAGAGTGCCTAGCTTAAACCCGTCATGAGTCTCCAGGGGTATGCCGAGATAGAATTGCAGGCCAAACTCACCGGCAACTAAGGGATTACTGATTGTGCGAGGATCAAGAGGCGCATTGCCCACCAGCCATGGGCCATCATGCATGATGGCCGACGCACACAATCCGGGCTCGCGCGCGATCTGCGCTACCTCGACTCCGTGGTGCGATTTAAACCAGATACGATCAGCATCAACAATGCTAATGATTGCAATAGGTGTACCCATCAAGCGTGCTGCGACTTCGGTTACATGATCGAACGAGCCATCGGGCGGTGTGTCCAAGATGTCGTAGCGGCGAACGCTTTGCATACGCTGCGCCTCATGTTCGTCTGGTGACAACACTGCTAGTGTCGAGTTCATCTCATCGATTCCTGTTGGCAAAATACTGTAAGTGTACTCCTACACTAAAAACCTTGCTAGTAGGGTAGCGAATACAGCTAGTGGTGGACATGAAAAACCAGCGACGTACATGCACCACCGTCATTCTTCCGGGAAAGCGTCCCCCGAACTCTCGAAGTCAGTGCAGAAATTAAGCCGGCTCCTTTCATTGGAGCCTTTGTTCCGAGCAATTCGTCAGTAGTCCCAAAGCCGGCGCCATTGTCGGATACAGCTATCAGCACGTTTCCATCAACTTGTCGAGCAACAACGAGGGAGACAGTGCTCATTGATGGACCTCCGTGTTTCATTGAATTAATTACAAGTTCGTTAACGATTAATCCGACGTTGCTTCCTAGCTCAAATGGCACACGAATCGGGTCCGTTGTCGTAGCAAGCGAAATTTTTCGCGTCGGGTCGATATTAAGAATAGACCGTGCAAGGTTAGTCAAATAGTGCCCAAGTTCAACGCTTCCATCAGCATTCTTGTACAACTCATCTTGGATCGTGGCGACTCCTCTTATCCGAGACATCGCTCCATCAAGTAGGCCCTTCGCTTCGTCGCTTTTTGCACGAATTTTTGATAGTTGTAAAAATGAGAGAATCAGTTGCAGATTATTCTTCACACGGTGATTGAGTTCGGCAAGTAGTGTACTTTGATGGTCTTCTAAATCACGTTGTGCAGTGATATCAATGCAACTTCCAAAATATCCTGCGAATTTACCATTGCGATAGAACGGAGCTCCGTTATCGAGAAACCACCGATACACCCCGTCTTTACGCTTCAACCGGTAAGGCATCGTAAATGCTTGGCGGGCATCAAAAGCCTCTACATAAGTCTTCACGCATCTGTCAAAGTCATCAGGGTGCACGTCTGAAGCCCATCCATAACCAAATAATTCCTCTTGTGTTTTTCCTGCAAAGTCAAGCCATGGCTTGTTAAACCAATCGCATTCTTTGTCAGTTCTCGCGCGCCAAATCATGACAGGAGCGTTGTCTGCAAGCTCCCGAAATTCTGAATCAATCATTTCCAACCACTTCGTGTTTTCGGGCATATAATTTTTTTGTTTAAAAAAGTTCTAGTGCGGCTGGAGCTACTGGGGGAGGAGGCGATTCACCTCTAACCAGTGCGGAGACAAACTGAGCACTTTGTTCCAGGTCATCCAAGCTGTAGGGTTTCGGCAAATATCCCATAGCGGCGTCCGGGTTGGCACGGGCGGAAGCCGGTTGGCCACTCACGAACACGCATGGAACCTGATAAGTATCACGTAACCCACGAGCAAGCTCAATACCTTCATCCTGTCCTTCCAAGTTGATATCAACAAAAGCTAGGTCTGGTCTACATTCCAATACAAGGGTTAG
The DNA here is from genome assembly GCF_030846495.1 of Massilia scottii. NCBI lineage: Bacteria > Pseudomonadati > Pseudomonadota > Betaproteobacteria > Burkholderiales > Oxalobacteraceae > Massilia > Massilia scottii. The sequence continues at coordinate 73,953 of NZ_JAVCWM010000030.1, forward strand.
AGCCTCCGGCGCCGTGAAGGCTGGCCCAAGTACTTCATGTCCGAACTGTATCAACCACTCCTGAGCTATGAATCCGATCACAGCATCGTCCTCAACAAGCAAAATTTTCATTTTTCTACCTCCGATAGCGAATTGTACCGAAGCTCCGGTGGCTGAACTGTAGGAGAATTGCTCTTGTTGGACCGGAACTAACGAGGCGCCGGGTTGGTCCATTCACCTGCTGCAATTTTCCCAATAACGATGTCAACATAGGTTATACCCTAACCTGATGTCAGAATACCCCAACGCAAGCCGTCAGGATAGGATTGGTATCGTGATTACTTGACACATGCCCTGAACGGTCATAGAGTCTTTCCTGACACATGTTATTAAAGAGGCACGTTTTGAAAGGTCAGCGCATTGGGTATGCCCGGGTCAGCAGTTTCGACCAAAATCCAGAGCGGCAGCTCGACCAGGTCCAGGTGGACAAACTGTTCACTGACAAGGCCTCGGGAAAAGATACGCTCCGGCCTCAGCTCGACGCCCTGCTGTCGTTCGCGCGCGAAGGCGACACAGTAGTCGTGCACAGCATGGACCGTCTCGCGCGTAACCTGGACGATTTGCGCTGGCTGGTGCAGACATTGACCAAGCGCGGGATACGAATCGAATTCGTCAAAGAAAGCCTGAGCTTCACTGGAGAAGACTCGCCGATGGCAAACTTGCTGCTGTCGGTTATGGGTGCGTTCGCGGAGTTCGAGCGGGCCTTGATCGGCGAGCGGCAGCGCGAAGGGATCGCATTGGCCAAGCAGCGTGGCGCCTACCGAGGCCGCAAAAAAGCGCTGGTGATTGACCAAGTTGTCGAGCTGCGCCGCCGCGCATGCGCCGGCGAGCAGAAAGCGGCGCTCGCGCGCGAGTTCGGCATCAGCCGCGAGACGCTGTACCAGTACTTGAAAGTGACGCCGTAGCCGGCTTAACCCGGTTTTCCGTTCCACTGCACCTCAAACCCCAATATTGGCCATGCCGGCGTCGATCAGATCCCCGTTGACCCCAATGTCGAGATAGTAGTGGTCGACCTCGGCCGGACGCTGTCCGTCAAACCAGTGTTGGCGCGCGTCGTGATTGGCGAAGTCCTGTGTGCTGACACGACTTCCGCTGATCGACATGGAGTACACGCGCATGCGCTCGGGAAACGGCCCTGGCACGACTGCCGGCGTGCCCAGCGCATCCAAGGCGCTGATCATCCCCGGGAAGTCGTCTGGAAGGCTGTCAGCGGTAATACGCCCCGCCTCGATCGCTTGCTTGACGATGGTGCGCAGCTGCGTCAGCGACGCGTATGAGTTGCACGCTTCCTTGATCAGCAACGCGTTGGCGCGGTCGCTTGGGTACTCAAGCACGGCATTTTCGTCCCAGCATGCCGAAGTGATGGTGGCGATGGTGATGCAGTCCTTGTCTACGATCACGGTTGACTCGCCGTGATCGTATCCGCAAGGGAGGATGTCAAAAGGAACGGTTGGGAGAAGCGCGGTGCTGTTCATAGGTGATCTCGGTTCTGGACGCGCGGTTGCGCATCAACAGGCTACATTATATACACACTTAATTATTTACATACACACCTAATTAATTATATACACAAATTAATTGCATACACACTGAATCGCCGTGGAAACCGTCCCGCGCCCTCGCCAAGCGCCCAGTCGCCGGCAGATCGATGCGCGGCACCAGCTCGACGTCGAGCTGGTCGGCCGGGATGCCGTCGGCGCGAGCCGTCCAGTAGTCGAGGTGGGCGCCGTGAAGGTCGGATAATTGCATATTGGCAAGCTCTGAGAGAATCGGGGGTGAGGTTACATGTAAAGGCGAACGTAACTTTTCTTGTAACCTGATTTTGTGTAACTTTTTGGGACCCTCAACAGGTCCCGAATTTTGATCGAATGGCCTGGTCACGAGCTGGTCCGGCAGCTGCTCGGAGCGGCCCGGCGCTGCGCGCTTAACTCCTTGATTTTGCTCATGATATTAAGCATTCGCCGCGCTGCGGATGAGCGACTTGCGCAGCCGTGGAACATTCCGGCCGGTGGCGCCGCCGTGGTTGCTTTTCCGTGCTGGCCAGCCGGCGCAACCGTGCGCGAAACCGACGATATTGCACACAAGAAACCTCAACGTCAGAATTGACACTGAGGATTAGGTGTTGTCACGAGAGTCAAGCACCGCTAGGGCCGGTTTGACGCGCATCGCCCATTTTCCGCCCACCGTAGATTTTGTCCTCGATCCGGTCCTGCGCACGGCTGGCCACGTCCATGTTCACTTCCAGGTAGCCCATCGTGGTCTTCGGGTCCTTGTGGCGCATGATGGCCTGAATGGTCTGAATGGGCGTGCCTTCTTCCGACATGAGGGTGGCGCAGGTGCCGCGCAGGCGGTGGGGCGTGATCCCAGTCAGGGAGGTGGCGGCGTTGGCGCGGCGCATCGCGTATCGGGCGAATCCATCCGGCAGCGCCCTGCCCTGCTTACCTGGCGCGATGAGGCCCTGCGGTCGTCGTTGGGGTGCCAGGTACGCAACCAGCCAGCGCGGCATCGGCACTGGGACCGCCTCCTTCCCCTTGGTAATGCCGGGCGTGAAGGTTCGCCGCTCCCAGTCGATCCACTCCCAGCAGGCGCTGGCCGCTTCCGACTCGCGCAGGCCCAGGCCGTACATGAGACGCACAGCGATGGCGACGGACGGCGAGCGCGTGGTCGCCTTGTCGATCTCTGCCAGCCATTCGTCGGTGGTTTTGGTGGGCAAGGTGGCGCGCGGGATCTTCTGGACCGGCAGCATGGGCACGTCCCACGGCAGCCTGGGAATAATCTTGCGCTTGACGGCCCAGTTCACCAGCAGCTTGAGCTTGCGCAGCCAGTGGTTCGCGGTGGCCGGCTTGCGCGTGGCCAGGTGCGCGTTTCGCGCCTTCTCGATGATCTCGGTGCCTAAGTCGCTAATCAGCAGCTGGCCCAGCCCGTGAAGGTGCCGGCGCTTGAAAACGTCGATCCCGCGGCGATGCGACTTGCTGGCGATCGGCGCGCGCAGTTCCTCCCATTGCTCGATCAATTCCTCCAGCGTCGGGACCAGCTGCATGCCGCTCGCGAGCAGGACGGCATCGGTGTACGCCTTGGACATGATCGCGTGGGCGCGCTTGTGGTTCACCTCGTGGGTGCTGCGCTGGCGCCGCGCGCCACCGGCGAGCCGGAAGCGGTAGTGGTAATACTTGCCAACCTTGAACAGGGTGCTGGACATGCCGCCCCCCGGTCAGGCTGGGGGGATGAACGAACCGAGCTGGTGCAGCACCGGCGCCGGCGGCGGTTCCGGTGGCAGCGCCGGCGCGGCCATCGCTTCGTGCGCCTTCTTGATGCTGTGGCTCATGCTGTAGGCGGCCTGCCCAAAGCTTTTCACATGATAATAATAGGTGCGCTCGCTGATGCCGAGCGCGGCGGCCGCCTGCTTGGCCAGCGCAGCGTCGCCGACGTAATACGCCTTGAATGCCAGGAACTTGCCCTTCCATTTCTTCATGTCGGCCAATGTATGCACGGCCATGTTGAAATACTGCATGTCAGGGTGGTTACGGGCGTTTGGCTCCCTTCCCACCTTGGACGGCTGCAGGCGCCCAAGGGTTCCGCTGCTGGCCGGTCGCATGTAAAAGCTGCGTGTCTGGCACCAGCGCACCCACTCGTCACAATATTCTGCTACTACATCCCGATTTTTCATCTGTACTGCCTCCGTGGTCAATTCGCGGGGCAGTCTAAAGCCGGTTAAAGATTAACTTAGATTTTCACCTTAAAGCGCGCGGCGCCACGGAAACGCCGGCGAATAGCCAAGGAACAGGGGCTTGGCGAAGAAGTTGCGCACGCGCGGCGGGACGATCGAGCGCGGCGCTTCCGGTGCGCTCTCCTTTTCGAGCTGGTGCCGGGCGCGTGTCGTTAGTTTGTATTTGATCCCCTCGCGCATCAGACAGCCGCGCTCGACCAGATCGCAGTAAAGCTCGACCATCTTGCAGTGGTCGATGCCGGCCGGGAGCTTGCGCGTGACGAAATCCCCATGCACCTCGGCGCCCTGATAGATCGTCATTGGCCCCTTGAGGAACGCTGTCAGGATCTGCTCA
>NZ_JAVCWM010000031.1:0-77402 GCF_030846495.1 Massilia scottii
GGATTCTGCGGGGGTGCCGAAATGGGCCGAATAGATGTGATAAATCGTGCTGCGGCCACGCCGCATTTCGCGTCGTACGATGCCGAGCGCTTCCAAGCCCGTGATGTGGCCCTGAACGGTACGCTCGCCCATGCTGCATTTGTACGCTATCGTCGTGATCGACGGATAACACTCGCCCTGGTCATTGGCGTTGTCGCACAACGCGATCAACACGAACTTTTGCCCCGACGGCAACGGCGACTTCCATGCTGCTGTCATTAAACTAATACTCATTTGAATCCTATGTGCTGCATCAGAACGGCGCGCCGCCCGTCATATGTTCGATACGGTGTTGACCACGCAGTCTCTGCTGGGCGACGCTGGCGGCGAGTGCCGCAAGGAAGGCTGGGTTCACTCATCGGATGTCATTCGGCGCTACGGCCCGCCTGGGTTGCACGGACGCAGTGGACGCATTTGCCGTACTGGGCCAGCTGCTTGGCGAACACGTTCTTCCCGCAAGCGCATTTCTTTGGCCTGAGCACCGGCCCAGGCTTGGAAGCCCGCGTCCGTTCGCTAAACATGTCGGAGCCGATCCGACTTCCGACCGCCCACATCACGCCGCTTTCCAGGTAATGGCACCGCTCGTGCCGTTTGGCTTGATATGGCCAAGTATTTTCAAGCGCTGCAGGGGCGCATACAGCTCGGGCGATTTGACGCCGAGTGCGTTGGCGATCTGGGCCACAGTACGGCCGCCATGCGCGCGTACGTGCTCAAATGTCTTGCGCTCGATGTCGCTGGGCGGGCGCCGTCCTGCGCGCCGCGCAGGTTCATCAATCACATGCCTGGCGTGCAACGCGGCGTGCTGCGCCGCAAAGTGTTGAAATGCATTCATTCGGTCTTCTTTATTGGAGATCATGTTTCCAGTCACGCGGACAAACAGTAGGGGCGGCACAACGCCGTCCGCTAAAAATGCAGACTTGCGCACTTCATGCCAGCGGACTCGATTAGGAGGTCAACTGCGGGGGACTAGGTTTTCATCGGTACTCGTCCGGCTGCAGGTAGACAATGGCGTCAACGGGCACGACCTTGAGCCCGGCCGCTGCGAGCAAACGCGCGCAGTAATTGAGCTGCCCGCCCGATTTCGCACGAGAAATGGACGATTCGTGCATACCCAGTCGATCCGCAATAGCGGTAGCCGTTGCTTTATTGATAAAATGCAAGATTGTCGTAAAATTCTTGCGTGACTGGTCGGCAATTTCCGGGGATACTTGGGCCAAGTCGGCCAGTTCGCTCTTGCTAAACTCGGCATCGGACGGGGCCGTATCCATGGCGGGGCTGTTAGGCATGGAGAAATCCTATGCTGCATGGGTAAAAAATTGATAAAGTACCGGCCGTAGGCAAGAATGAGAGGGTCGAAAAGATCCGTGTCAAGCTGGGCCGCCACGTGCAATAAGCCTGGCGCGTGCGGACCGCGTGCTATACAACTGCGCCGCGACGTCAGTTTCAGTTTTCTGTACCTCAAACATTATTGCCACCAATAAATCTTTAACAAAATATTACAGTTTTTCGCAGGTTTTTACAATAAATTATTGCATTTAGTGATTTTAAAAAATTATTTTGGTAAAAATATAAAAATGACAGATGTGCAAAAAGACGCCCCTGATCGCACCCAGCGCCTTCGGGAGGCGTTGCAGCGAAAAAATGGCGGCAACGCGTCGGAGCTTGCGCGATACGCGCAGGTGGTCCCGCAAGCAGTCAGCAAGTGGCTCACAGGCACCCAGTTCCCGCGAGACAGGGCCTTAGACTTGGCGGCAGAATTCCTTAATGTGACCCCGGAATACCTGAAATTCGGCACGCCTACGGTACGCCCACCACCGACCGAAGATTCCCTTATTCTGATGTACGTCAAGCCGCTCGAAGCCAAGCTGCTGACAAACTTTCGCGAGTCGACGGAGCAAGGCCAACACCAGATGATGATCTCATCGACGCATGCCGAGAAACTGTCCTCAGAAAAGTTACCCCCGAAAGGTGCGGCTTCGGACTAGCCGCAATTGCCGTTCCGGAGTGGCATGGTCGCCGACAAGGCGGCGATGGTATCTGCGATGGCGAGCGAACGCGCGACATTCAACAGATACGCTTTTGACGCGGTCGAGGTGGAGTCGAACAAACCTATCAAGACGTTGCGCGCCTGGTTCGACGAGGTATTTTCGATGGGCACTTCTGGTACTGGTAGATTCAATTGAGCGGCGCTTTGAGTGGACATGGTATTGATCTGTTAACAATAATGTTACAACATGGAAACTGTAGTGACACTTTGCCAGAGCGTAGGGCTCATGGCAACCGAAGTTTACTATCACCTTTCTCCGAAGCAATAATTTACGTTTGACAGTAAACTATCAGCTGCAAGTTGAGCAATACATCAAATTATGTGGCTGTTCAATGTTGCATTTGTGCAATTTTTATTGCCGACAAACTGGTATCGCTCACTGCGGAGAAGGGGCGGCCTGGGTGAAGTAGCGCCTGCCGAAGCTGCCAGGCCCTCAGACGCGGCCCTCAACTTTGCCCAATAGCTAAGATTAACAATCTGCGCTACACTTGCCACCGCTTATTGCAATGCGGAATTAAATGGCTTGTAGCACCCCGTTTCCCGAAGTGAGAATGACCACGGCCCAGCTGCGCGCGGTCGCGCACCTTGCCACGCTCATACAGGCTGACGACACCTTGCTACGCGAGATCCGGCGCATCGTTCCCGCCAAGGTCGCCGGCTTCAGCGAATGGCGCGGCCAACTTGATTCCGAAGTGTGGGTCCGTTTTCACTGGTATTTCGATGAGGTACGCGACGATTTTGTCGTGCCGGCGCAGGGCGTAAGCACAAACATCGTTCTTGTCACTCCCTTCAAACAAGATCTGTCCCGGCCCACGTTCTACCGCATGCTGATGCGCCGCCTTCGACGCCGGCTTGACTGGCAACCCTATGTGAAGCTCAACCTGGAGGCGCAGGACGTGCGCAACGATCCGCAGTTGCCGTCCATGCGTGCCGCGTTGCGTCCCGTACCCATCGCCATGCGGCCCCTTCACCGGGATGGAACCGCGACTTGGGGCAGAAAGACCGCACGCGAGCTGGCCTGCCTCCCGCCGGCGGACCAGTTCGCGCAGATCGCCAAGCTTGCCAGGCAGAAGTTTTCCTTCGACCAGGCCCTCGCCTACGCCCGCTGCAAGGAAGATATCAACATCTACGTGCTTGAAGAAAATCACCGGCCGGCCTGGCGCCAGGTGTATGCAACGGAAGAACTAGCGATGCGCGATCCACGCCTGCACATGCAGCGCGGCGCCCATACCTGGCACGCCGCGCAATGGCACGCCGAAGATCCGGCGTTCTGGACCGCAGCTATCGAACAAGGCATCGAGCACGGCTGGCTGATGACGTCCGACGACGGCCTGGCCACGCTGGTCCTGTCACGCAAGGGAGAAGCTGTCACGGAAAGGGAGCTACGCTTGATCGAGCCCAGTCTGGTTGAAATCGCCCGGTTCGCGCACAGCATGATGCGGCACCAGCTGCGGGCGCCCGCAGCCGCCCAAGCAGCCGCAGGAGCGGTCCTATCGGATATCGAGAGGACGATTTTGCTTCACATGCACGATGGCCTGCAGCGCAAGGAGATCGCCGACCGCATGAGGATGAGCCTGTCTGCATTGGACCGGCATATCAAGTCGTTCAAGGTCGAATTGAAAGCCAAGTCCAGCATCGATGCGATCAACAAGGCCAAGCTGCACGGCATGCTTCCCGTTACACGGTAATCAGGCGCGGTCGACGTGCTCGCGCAGGAACCTGGCGTGCGAATACGGTTCGCGCTTGCGATAGTGGTCGGGCAGATCGAACATTGCCCAGTAGTAGGCTTCCCTGCCCCGCGTGACCTGCGGTGGCTTGCAGTATTTCAGCGGGTCGCCTGGCAGATCGGAGGACCAGCATCCGTCGCCAGTATGGAAAAACGGCACTACGCGGCGCTCACGCAGCGCGGCCAACAGCTCCGCTGGCGCACCCTCCTCTGCAGCGATATCGGCGTGCCATTCAAGGCTTTTGGCGTTCATCATCGGCACCAGCGTGGGCGCTCCCTCTGCGTCAAAGAACAGAAAGCCGTGGGGATTAGTAAAAAGATAGTATTCAACGAATCCGTAGCGATCGCACAGGCCCTTGACCATGGCGGCCGCAGCCGGGTCGCGCAAAAATCCAAACTCGTGGGCGTCCAGCTGGCCGGCCTGGCTGCGTGACTGATCGAGGAAGTAGGTGTTCTGCAGGGCGTCGATGGCCGCCTCCAGCTGATCGAGCGCGTCGGGCTCCTGCTTGCGGATAAACCGATGGATGAGGCCACGATTAAAGGCCGCCACGGCAAAGCTCGCGTCGGCGCGCGCAGTGAACATGATTTTCTTACAGGGCAGATCGGCGGCCGCCTCGCAAAACTCCAGCCCATCCATGTCCGGCATCGCGTAATCGATTACCACGACGGTGGGCAGCGAAAAACGCTGGGGATCGCCGACAAAGTGATAGATCCGCTCCAGGTCGCTTTCGGCGGTCGTGCCCCCTTCACCGCACTCATCTTCAAAGCCCAACAGTTGGAGTCCACCTGGGTCCACCCTGCTGAAAATATCCGACACCCAATGGAGCGCCGCGCGAGCCCGATTGAAGGCGGTCTTCGCCAGGCTTTGTTCGAGTTGGAAATCCAGTACGGCCACTGAAGAACGATCATCGTCAATCACAACCGTCATTGTCGGGTGACGGTAAAGCGGCAACTGGACTGGCATGCATGTCTCCTCGGGCGGCTTTTCAGTATATAGCGGAATGAAGTTACAAAAAAGGCCAATGTTGGATAAAAGCATTTATCACCAATTCTCACATTTTTGATGAAATAAAAAATTACAACAAATTCGCTAAACTGCAATATTATGTTGCAACTGGTGGCGACGTGCCGGCGCCATTTCCCTCAAAGCGCACCCCGGAGCCCTATGAAAGAACTCAACAACAATCGCACACCGGATTTCTTCCTGCTGCCGTGCGCCCAGCCAATGGAACCATCCGTGAAACGTCATTACATCGCGGCCCTGGTCGTGCTCGTCTGCGCAGTCGTCTATCTCAACGTCGCGCACTCCTCGCCCGCCCCTCTCGGCTGCCGCGCCGAGCTGTCCCAGTAAGGCCCCACATGTCAACCAACTATCGGGGTGTCCAAAAAGTATTCCAGAATGAAATCGATTCACTGTGGGGACGCATTGAACAGTTATTGAAGGAACACGACATCTGCGCTATCGCCGCGTTCGTCATCCCGCTTACGCCGAACGGGGCACTGTTTTCCTGTACGCGACGCCGAACAAGGACGGCACCGTGCCCGCATCGCTGATGGCGGCCTACAAAGCCATCGATCCAACAGCCATTATTACGCCATTGCCCTCTGACGACACGCCAGCGTAAAGGCTTTGTCCGCACGAATCACCACACGCGTCACGGCGCTGAACCTGGCCTCCAACCGTGGCCCGCTCTACCAGACCGCGCATCTGAAAACTACACCCGCATGCCGCCACGCCGCCCATTGTGTGGCGTGCGCGAATTTTCCTGATGGCACACAGATCCTGCGCGAGCTGCTTGCCATTGTCGGCAACGACGGCTATGCAATAACCGCCCTCATCCTGGGCGGCTACCGCAAGGATCGCGCCACCACCATCGCCAACTATCTCGACCTTTACACACCACGACATGAACGACTTGATCACGCGACTGCGCCTCGCCAATGACCCGACCGCTGACGTAGCCGCCGACCACATCGCCACGCTAAGTGAACGCGTCGCGATCCAACAGACCATAATGGACAGCGCGGCCAGCATTCTGGTCGAAGCCATCGCATCTTCGAACGGGATCGATGAAGCGCAGGCCGAGGCGTGCATCGCCAGCATACGCGGCAAGCTGGCCGACATCGGGAAAACGACCGCCGAACATTATCTGGAGCTGATTTGCGATCGCATCGCCGCCACAGCTGGCATCGGACCGCAGATGGAATTCAACCCGCTTACCGCGCTCGATCAAATCCGGATCGTCCTCCATGCGCAGCGGCGGACCGCGGAACGCCTTGAGTGGGCAATGTCGGTGCTATGGACGCCGGCCGACAGCGCGAACAAGCCGCACCGGGTGGTGCGCACCAAGGGGACGCGGGCGATCATCCGCGAATTTGGCGGGGCCTAACCTGGCTCGATGCCGTCGACCAGCTCTTGAACGAAGGGGTGGCGAAGCGAGATGCAGTTGGCGTGGCATCGGCCGAGCTGCCGGCATGACGGCCAAGTCGACGCGGTGCCCGTTGACGCCGGTGGCAATCCTCGATCTGGCCAACGCGCACGCGACGTCGAAGGCCAAGGCGATCTACAGCTTTTCAAAACGGGACGTGATCGCTTTTGCGGAGGCGGTGGCTGCAGTGACGACGCAGACCGGCGAAGATACTGCACGACTCGCTGCGCTGAGCGGCAGTTCCGGGTTCGTCACCGGCCGCGACGCCGGCGAACCAGCCTACCGAATGTTGGGTACCGATGAATGGTACACAGATCTACGGACCGCGATTGACCAACACCCTGCCACACGGCGCTCCGCCTTTGCCCGTGCCCGACACGATCTCCAGGCGGCATATCACGTCTTACGAGATCATTAACTTAGCAAAATTCATCAGTTAACTTCCAAATCACCCTAAGTTGCGCTAGTATTCGATCAGTACGCGATTCGCCAGATTTTCGACGTTTCTTAGAAATCTGGCGAATCCTTAGAAAAATCAACTTAGGATACCTGAATGACTGCTCTGAAGCCGCTGCCGCCCGTTAAGTCGCGGATCAACATTCGGGGCTTGGTGGAGATCGCTGACCGCGCGCAAGTGACTTTGACAAACCTTCGCGATGACCTGCTCGAGCCGTGGCCGAGAAAAATGGCGCCTGAAATTTCGAGCAGTCGGTTAGCCAAACTCTGCCAAATTGACCGCACCCAACTTAATTACCTCTGTACGCGGGGCGATAAAGGTACCTACCCGACCGGGACTCTAAGCGGCACGAAGCGTAGCCGGATGTTTACCGTCGCCGAAGCGCAAGACTTCGTACGGGCTAATGGCGCGTTCAAGGGAAAGCCTCCTGGGATGAAGGCTATTGCATGCGCTGTTGGAAATTTCAAAGGCGGCGTAGGCAAGACTACTCAAACAGTCGCTATCGCGCAAGGATTAACGTTGCGCGGCTATAGAGGCTTACTGATCGACCTCGATCCGCAAGCGAGCGCTACTACGCTTATGGGATACGTGCCGGACGCAGAAATTACGGAGGATATGACCGTAATGCCCGTAGTGTATGGCGATGAACTTAGCCTTGAATATGCTCCGATCGCAAGCTACTGGCCAGGCCTAGATCTCATCCCCTCGTGCCCTGCTCTATTCGGCGCCGATTATTTCCTGCCTAATAAACAGGCTGCGGACCCGAAATTCGAGTTCTGGAAAGTCCTTGACAACGCACTTGAGCCGCTGCGGCACAAGTATGACTTTATCATGATCGACACCCCGCCAACACTGTCTTACCTGGCCATCGGGTCGTTCATGGCAACTGATGGATTAATTGTTCCGCTCCCTCCAGAGACACTTGATTACGCATCTTCCACGCAGTTTTTCCGCCAATTCGCTGACTTGTTTGAACAATTGAACGATAGCAAGTCGATTGAAAAAGAGTTTGAGTTTATCAAGATTGTATTGTCTAAAGTCAAGCAGTCGGCCGCGACAACGCCTGTTGTTAAGGCTTGGATCAAACAGACCTATCATGAACTTCTTGCAACGGCAGAAATTATCGAAACTGATATTGTTATGAATGCATCGGCAGAGTTCAAAACCGTGTATGACCTGTCGAGCTACGAAGGCAGCGTGAAAACTTTCAATCGCGCCTTGGAATCCTTTGACGCTGTTGTGGACGAGGTCGAGAGCGATATTCAGAACGCTTGGCATCGGCGCTCAATGGAAAATGGAGATTGAAAATGGCAAGTAAGTTACAACAACGGCTTGCTGGAAAGACAGCTGCCATCCAGCGGGTCGCCTCTCCTAGTGAGGCCCATGAGGTTCTCGGCACCGCAAACAGTTCGCTGTCAACCGTGGATAGCGATGCTACATCTGGCTCACGACGCTCTATGTCTATGCCTGGTCAATTAGGCGCTTTTCGCTTGGAAGCGCAAAAGTACGAGCTTGTAATTGCAGATTTACAAGCAAAGCTAGCAGCAGCTAATCAAGGCTCCTATACGATTACACGTATTCCACTACCCCTAATCGACGACAGTCCGTACCAACCTCGACTCGAAATTGATCCAGAGGAAATTGACGAACTGGCAAAGACTATGGCAGCCGCCCATCAGGCAGATCCTATCAAGGTTCGTCGGGTGGGAGATCGCTTTGAACTCATTAGCGGTCATCGGCGAGTTCGAGCTGCACGGACATTGGGCTGGGAAGAAATTGATGCAATTATTGAGGTACGCAACGATATTGAAGCAGAAGTTGAGGCAATGCTTTTGGTTGTCGGTAATGTGCATCTTTCCGCCTATGAGTTGGCAAAAATGTATGACCGGGCTATCTCCAAAGGAATAGTTGCTAATCAGACCGCCTGTGCAGCTTTTTTTGCAGCAAAGCAACCTGTTGTTTCTGCTTGCCTGGGCATGCTTGACCTGCCTCCCGAAATTATTTCATTATTGGATTCAAAACCTCGGCTGATGGGATACGAGTGTGCAAAAGTCGTCAAAGCTCTTATCAAAGAACATCCTACGCACATTGATACGATTATTCGTGGCGTTGCCCGACTGGGCGAGGGAATGCAGCAAAACGCCCTTAAGGGTTGGGTACGTCAATCCATCAAACAGAGCGCAGAGCATAAGGAAGATGACCGGCGCACTATCACGAGCAATGGCCGCCCAGTGTTCACGACCAAACGCGACCCGCGCTCCGTGACCGTTTCATGCAAAATTCCAGGAATGGATATTGAGATCTTCGAGGAGCGCCTGCGTCTATGGCTTCAAGAGCAGGCGAAATCAGTTGATGAACTTATGACAGGCGCATAAATTGAAAATCCTTATAAATCAATCACTTAGGAATTATAAGATTCTTATAATTCCAGCCTCACCGGAGCTGAGCGTATGAAAACGTAAGCTCTAATGAAAAAACCCCAGCCTGCCAGCCGGGGTTTTTTACTTTTAGACCATTGAATCATGCTAAAGGGTACGGGTGATGCGTCAAGAACTCCATCTTAGTCCCCTTGGTGTGACTCGTCAAACACTTTTGCTTCCCTTTTAGGCAGCTTAGGAGAGATCGTGCACCCAAAAACCCTAGATGACATTGTCAGGCCCTACCTTCACCTTCCTACTACAGTCCAGTGCGCTCTGGTCAGGGTCGAAACCCATCCAGTGTTCAGAGCGTTGACGAGAGCAACCCTGGCGGTACTCAAAACACTTGTTACGCGATCCTCGGCGACTAACGGAACCGCGATCATTCGCGCGCGAGTAGACAAGATGGCCGATGAGGCTGGCGTCAGCTACAAAACGGTTCAGCGTGCCATGCGCACGTTCCGTGAATTCGAGTGGGTCCTTCCGGCGACGGAAGGCCGGTCGGAATACGGGGTGTTCGAGTCGAAGCGCTATGTCTTCACGCCGGGCTTGTGCGAGCTGATCGATTTGCCGACCAAGAGCAAACCGGCCCCAGCTTTAGCCCAGGAGACAGAAATGTCCGACGGTGCTATATACGTTGATCTTAGTTTAAAAAAAGATCTACAGGAGATCTCGATCAAAAATCGAGAAGGGCAACCCCCAACCTTACCACCGACCGTCACCAAAATTCCGGAAGAAACTGGTATCAGCGCAACAGGCGTTTGCAAGCTGCTGGGCGTCGCCCGGCGTGCCGACTACAAGCTCGAAGACGTGTACCTCCTCGCCAAGCCATACCTCGAAAAAATCGGCACCAATGCAGCCAGGTGCTATCGCTACTTGCATGCCATGCTGGTAAACCCGAAGAAGGTCGATTACGCAGGCAAGGCCGCCCAGGAGCGCCGCAATGGCGACACTGATCCTGCCAAGGCACTCGCAGCAATCGCCGCGCATTGCCGCTTCAAGCGCTACTACCACGTCAGCAATGGTATCCGCGTGCGCTTCTTCGATGGCACTGCCGAAGTTAGCCGTAATGGAAATTGCGAGCTGTATGCTGGGACGCAGATGCAGGGGCTATACAAGGGAATTGCGAATGGCAATTTGGTGGAGGTGATCGAATGATTCATGTCGCAGCCCAGACGTCACAGCCCAGCTCGCGACCATGATCTCCGATTAATTCCGGGACGAAGGATGGATCGTCATCGCAGCAACCGTTTCGGCATGGCGCTCGACATCGTCCTTGTGGAGATACCGCCCGGTGGTCTTGATCGAGGCGTGGCGGGCATTATGCTGAACGGTCTTGAGCGGCACGCCACCGTTGGCCTGGTGTGTCAGCGAGGAATGCCGCAGCCAGTGCGTCGACGCGCGCGCCAGGCGAACGGCGATCTCGGGCATGCCGGCGTCCAGGGCAAGGGCGTGCGCGCGGCTGATCACGGCCTTGAGGGCGGCGGCGACGGCGTAATGGCTGACACCGCGCTGGGGGCCGCGGCTCGCCAGCACGAGCGATATCGTCTCGCCTGGCGCCGGCAGCGCGGCCAGGCCGAACGCTTGCCGGTACTGGCGGAATTCGGCGAGCAAGGATGGGGGGACAGGGACTTTTCCGCGCCTACTACCCTTACCCAGGACATGCAGCCACCATGCCCCGCTGTCGTCGCGCCGGATACTGCGCATGTCCGCGCCGATCAGTTCATTCAGGCGCACGGCCGTGAGGTAGTAGGCCTGCACCAGGAAGCGCGCGCGGGCGCGCCGCAAGACGGCGCCTGGCGTAGCGTCCTGCAGGACGTCGGCCGCTTCGAGCAGCAGAGAGATTGCGGCCGGGGGCAGGTGGCGCTCGATGGCTTCGCTGCCGACCGCGCGCATGCCGGTAAGCAGCTGGGCCGGGTTCGCCTGCAAATACTCGGCGGTGCAAGCCCAGCGGAACAGGCTCTTGATGACGGTCAGCGCCTGCAGCTGGGAGACGTCGGCGAGTGGGCCGCAAAAGGGTCGCCAGCGCGGGTCGGCGCGTGCGAAGCGCGTCGTGGCGATCCACTGGTCGACCGGCTGCGGATCGGTGATGAACGCGGCGAAGGCCAGCAGGTCTTCGTAGCGCACGTCGGCAAGCTGCTTGCCGTGAACGCGTATCCAGAACAAAAACCGATCGGCCTCCTTGCGGCAGTTGCGTACGGTGCGCGGCGACAGATTCGGCCGGCGTAGCCAAAGCGCGATCAGCTCTTCGTCATTGATGGCGCGGGTCAGGGACCCGGAGGGGAGGGGAGGTTCGCCGCCGGCGGCGAGCGGCCGATGTGGCGCTGGCACCAGTAAAACAGATTCGATGTCACCCCCTTGCGCGGGGGCGGGCAGGGGGATCGACATTGGTACTTACTTTTTGGACGGCGGGGTTTTTGCGCGAGGCTCGCCAGGTTCGTGGTTCTCGCTGGTGCGCTTGGCGCCATCCTGAGCGGCGAGCGTATCGGCACGCATCTGGCCGCGCAGCTCGGCCGCTTCCTCGGTGGCATGCTTGGACTCCTTGCGGGCGGTGGTCACCAGAGCGCGCGCCTGCTCCAGCTCGCGTGCTGCGCTTTCCAACCGCGCCTGGCTGGCCTGTACAGCCATGTTGGCCGTTGCCAGCTCGCGCGCCGCTTGCTGCGCCATCCGCTCTAGTTCGGCGATATGGGCAACGGCTGCCACCTCGCGCGCCTCGATCTCGCCGGCGCGACGTTCACTCGCATCGAACTTGGCTACGGTGACCGCTGCTGCTTGCTCGGCCGCCACGCGGGCCGTGCGTTCGACGGCCAGCTCCTCGCGCGCCGCGCCGAGATCCGCTTCCAGCCGCGGCATCGCCTCAAGGCGCAACTGGGCCTTGGCCAGTTCGGTTCGCGCCGACTCGGCCGCCTTGCGCTCGCGATCCATTTCGACCTGGCCGGCCTGCCAGTCGAG
Source organism: Massilia scottii (assembly GCF_030846495.1). Classification (NCBI taxonomy): domain Bacteria; kingdom Pseudomonadati; phylum Pseudomonadota; class Betaproteobacteria; order Burkholderiales; family Oxalobacteraceae; genus Massilia; species Massilia scottii. The sequence continues at coordinate 12,068 of NZ_JAVCWM010000031.1, forward strand.
TTCCAATTGACCGGCTTTGCCCTGCACGGTAGCCAGTTCTACCTGGAGCGCTGTCAGCGCGTCGACCTGATTCTCGATCTCGGCAGCCTGGCGCTCATTCTCGGTGGCGAGATCGGCCGCTTCTTGCTGTTGTTCGGCCAGTTCCGTTTCCAGCGCCGCTTTCGCGCTGGACAGTTCCTGTGCCATAAATTCCAGGATGGCGCGCTGCACTCCCGCCGGCAAGGTCAATGCGCTGGCGATCTTCTTTTCCCGATCAGCGCGCCATTGCTGCAACAGCTTGCTGATCGTGCCCAGGCTCCCCATGTTTCCCAGGCGCTCGCGCACAGTGCGCAAGGCCGGGGTGCTTCCGGCCGCAACCATCGCGTCCGCGATGGCGGCTACCTGGGCCAGTGTGATGCTCGCTTCTCTACCCATCGATTGTTCTCCGTTTGTAATGATACGATATGATACGAATGAAATGATACGATATGAATTATCGGAGAACAAGCAACGTTGTACCTTTTTTGTGCAGCAAGTGTAGCGCGGTTTACCCGAGATATGGCGGGTGTTCCTCAACGCGTGATTAGGGCAATAATCACGCGTTCAAGTGGCTCTTGGAACCGCTGAAAACATATTTCATCACATGCGTCAAACATGCAGGATGTGGCGATCAGCGTTGACCCCGTCGATCACCGCCGTGCTGGCACCGCTCTTGTACAGCGCGATCTTGCCGGGATCGCCGTTAGTCTTAGTCCTAGTCGCCTTATCGAAGAAGCGCCTTGCCGCAGCCACGTCGCACTTGCCCGCCAGCAGGAAGTCGACGGTCCCCCTTTCTTGTCGACCTGGCGTCCGCCGAGGTTCTCCAATGCAACAGAATCCATATTTCCGGCCGAAATATGCTTACAGGATAAAACTAAATCAACCGAAAATTCTAAATCTGACCTTTGAAAAATATTTCTTGGCAAAGTTCCTTAAACAGGGATAGCACGGTTACACTACTGGCAATATTGCCCAGTCGGACGACGCAGGCAATCTCGTTGCGTCTTTCCCCAACAGTGTTTAATTCATTTAATTAGCATGAAATTTAAAAACGTGTATATGCCAACGTCTCATCCAAGCTGGACCAAAAAATTTCTCGGAATAGTTTTTCCGGATAGGAGTACGTCGAAGCGTATTTCGGCTTCTCTGCCGTTCTTATTATTCGTTACTATGGCGGCGCACAGCCAGACGGCCACAGTTAGGACGGAGGACGCAAAGCTCATTCGCGCGTCGAGGGCCATGACAGTGTTGGGCCCTGACCTCTTCGGTGACAAAGTCAATATTTATAATGGTGCCCTGGAATTTGTCCAAACTGATGTAAGTATCCCCGGAAATAGCAAGTTACCGGTCGCAGTGGGGCGCCGAATGGTGACCGGCAGTGAGGGATTTAGACGGAACGGCTTGTTTAAAAACTGGGATCTGGAAATCCCTAGCATTCATGGTACGTTCTCCAACGAGAAAGGATGGAGTCGTCTTGATAGCAACGGTCAGATATCGCTGGCGCGATGCTCAAATTTTGGTGAGCCCCCATTGCTCCAAAAATCCGGTACCAATGTAATATTTCGTCCTGCGGAATTTTGGCATGGAAACATGCTATATATTCCAGGTACTGGGGATCAAGAAATTCTTAAGCGCAATACGGCTTTTAATAATAACGTGCCTCTCGACGGCGCCGATACTCCCTTAGTAACCCGTGACGGTTGGGCTATACGCTGTCTCTCCACTTTATCTAGCACCGACGCGAATTCGTCCGGATTGGAGCGGGGAGAGGGTTTTCTCGCCATCTCACCCGATGGGTCTCACTATCGGTTTGATTGGCTTGTGTCACGACCCTTATCAGTTCTATCAAAATCAGTCCCATTCAGTGCCGCGACCGTCAGTCAGCCTCCACCTAGCTCGCTTATTATTAAGTCAGAAACTACTGAAAATCCAGAGCCTAACGCGGGTCCCGGACAATCAAAATTCGCTATTAAGCGCGATGAGATATTTATTTTTCCGACGCAAATAACTGATCGGTACGGAAACGTAGTTAAATACACGTATGATTCTACCGATAAATGGAAATTGCTAAGTATAAAAAGCTCTGACGGCGATGGAAACGCAGAACGTTCATTAATTTTCTCGTATTATCCTGATTCCCATACGGTAGCGGCAGTTACCGATGGTCTACGCACTTGGAATTATTCCTATGGCGGAAATGGTTGGGGAGGGCCGATTCTCAGTACCGTACGGTTGCCCGACTACTCATCATGGGAACTTAGCGGATTAGACGACGCGGAATATGGCACTGGGTTGGTTAATATGTATATGGATTATGGCGGTAGCGAAGAAGAAGCTTCAACGGAATGTGATGCTCAGCCACCGGGTATAAAAAGCAAAATTGTTTCTGGTTCGATTGTGCATCCTTCTGGGGCGATTGGTGTCTTCACTATGTCCCCGGTCCAACACGCACGTAACGGGGTTCCGAAGTTGTGTTACAGCGATGGTCACACTGTTGGCAGCCGTAGGTACTTTCCTCAATATTACGATACATATGCCCTCACAAGTAAAAAAATTCTTCGCCGCGGATCTGATCAAGAGTGGACAACCACATATGATACTTTTAATCCCGGAACTGTCGATTGTACTACCTGCGCCATTCCAAGTAAGGTCAGTGTTACTGATCCTGAATACGTGGTAACGAGATATACTTTCGGCAGTACCTTCGGCGTCGATGAGGGACTGTTAAAGCAGGTTGATGTAGGATGGGACGGTAACAAGGCAATTAAAACTACCGTTACGAACTATAACCAGTCCTTTATTCAGCCGGTCGGGTTTAGCGATCAAGATCGCGGCGACGGAAAAGTCAGTGCCCGTCATATTCCGCAAGATAAGCGAACGATCCATCAGCAAGATGTTGAATTTACTTGGGCGGTGCCAAGTAATAGTGATTTCGACGCATTCGCTCGACCATTAAAAGTTGTACGTTCGAGCAGCTTGGGAATGAGTATTGTCGAAAAGATGGCTTATCACGACAACAAAACAAAGTGGGTGCTCGGGCAACTGGAGAGCATTACTGAAATGGGATCCGGCAAAATTGTTATTCAGAATGGATACAACCCAACTACGGCGAATCTGGAAACGGTCAAAAAGTTTGGAAAATTAGCGGAGACGTACTCCTATAATTTGGACGGAACCCTGGCAACAAGCAAAGACGCAAAAAATCAGATTACCTCCTTTGGGAACTACAAACGCGGGTTGCCTCGTTTAACAACTTACGCGAATAAAACAACTGAAAGTCGTGCTGTAAACGATATTGGACTTATCACATCCATAACCAATGCAGCGTCGCACACTACGACATATGGCTATGATATTGTAGGACGCTTGGCGCTGATTACTCCCCCAGTTGAAGACTCTGTTCAATGGAATCCCATAAAAATTAGCTACGAACAGTTGCCATTTGATGGCTGGTCCGATATGGCGGAACCCAGAGATTGGCGTCAAATCGAGGAGGTAGGGGATGCGCGTAAGATAACTTATTATGATGGATTATTTCGCCCGCTCATAACGCAAACATACGATCAAAAGGACATTGAAGGAACTTCCCGTATTGTTCAAAGAAAATTTGATTCTGCAGGCCGGATGACATTTACTTCAAGGCCGGTGCGTACGTTGGAAGAGGCTAGCGTCGGCATTGACACGTATTACGATGAGTTGGGACGTAAGGGCTTCATTCGGGAACACTCTGAACTGGGAACTCTGACTACAGAGTATGCATATGTAAGTGGCTTCAAAACCGTTCTTAAGAACCCGCGCAATATTAGCACAACTACTAACTACCAAGTCTTCGATCTCCCGTCTGGAGATGCTATCGCAGGGATACAATCTGCTGAAGGCACTATGTTGTCAATCGGGCGCGATATATTTGGAAAGCCAACATCGATAACCCGGAGCGGCGGCGGAAAAACCGCGACGCGTAGCTATGTCTACGATAATTTTCAAAGGCTGTGCAAAACCGTTGAGCCAGAAACTGGCGCAACGGTTCAAGAATATGACCTTGCTGGCAATATTGCTTGGCGGGCTAGCGGGTTGGTACTTCCGTCAACCTCCGCATGTGATACTGAAAAAGTCGCCGATATAAATAAGGTAAGGTTTGCGTATGACTCAGTGAATCAGCTGACCAGCACTATTTATGGTGATGGCGGGGCGTCTATTATGCGCGCTTATACGCCTGATAATTTGCCGCTTACTATATCGTCGAACGGCGCGGTTTGGACAAATACATATAATAAACGGGGGTTAAATGAGCGCGAAAATCTGACATATGGTGGCGTGGCTTATAATATTGATCGACTCTATGATGCAAACGCGTCGCTTGCTCAGCTTACATATCCGGATGGCACCGCTATCTCCTATGCGCCAAATGCATTGGGCGAGCCCGGCAAGGTTGGTGCGTTTGCGAGTGACGTCAGATATCATCCGAACGGTGCAATTGCCAGTTTTACATATGGCAATGGAATCAAACACACGCTTACTCAGAACGCTCGTGGGTTGCCGGAAAAATCGGTAGATGCCGGCGTCGTTAATGATGTCTATTCATATGACGAGAACGCGAACGTAGTCAAAATAATGGATGTACAGCGATCCATTACTAATCGCGAAATGTCTTATGACGATCTAGATCGGCTTAAGTCCGTTAAGTCACCGGTTCATTGGGGGACGGCGTCCTATACTTATGATGCCCTAGATAATATAACTACAAGCACCTTACTTTCCGGCTGGACCGCTCGCACGGCCGTTCATAATTACGATGCTGCAACCAACCGGTTAAGTGGTATTGCAAGTGCAGTTGAAAAATATAATCTTGCATATAAATATGATGCGCGCGGGAATGTTATTCAGCGTGGAAGCCGTGCGTTTGTTTTCGACCAAGCAAATCGGCTTACCTCTGCACCAGGTCGTGGAAATTATATATATGATGGTCTCGGCCATCGGGTTAGCGTTATCGGAACAGATGGATTAAATGAAGTTCAAGTTTATAGTCAAGAAGGAAAAATGTTATATACGCGCCCTACCTCAGTTGCTTTAGGTGGCGGTACAAAATTCATCTATTTGCATAATCATGTAATTGCGGAGAGTAGCCCCGCTGGCAACAAATATGATCATACCGATGGTTTAGGTAGTCCAGTAGCATGGACGGACAGTAAGGGTGCCGTACTGGACCGAACAGCTTATGAACCTTTCGGGCTTACAACTGCAGGTGCAGTACCCACCCTGGGCTATACGGGGCACATGAATGCCGTCAATATCGGCATGGTTTATATGCAGCAGCGGTATTACGACCCTGTTGCTGGTAGAATGTTGAGCATTGATCCGGTCATCACTGATGCTAACACCGGCCGCAGCTTCAATCGATACGCTTACGGGCTCAACAATCCGTACAAATACGTCGATCCAGACGGTCGCGACCCCGATACCTTGTATGGTGCGAGCGTTGGAGTCATGAGTCTTACGCCGCGTGAGCAAGAAATCTGGCAAAGCGGAGAACGTGCAGCCGGAGCGTCTGGTTCGAAGGCGTTAAACGGCTATTTTGCAGTCCGAGCGGCGGCCTCGATCCTCAACGGTAAGATGCCGGAAAAGATCCCAGATCTTTCGAGGCCTGGGAAGGACTTTACAAAACGCGGTAGAGAGATTGTTAAAGACGCGAACGCCCAGAAGAACGGGGGGAAAGTGATTTGCGAAAGATGCGGTGTCGAAACGGTTCCAGCCAATAAATCAGTGAAGGACGTCTCACCTCCAGGAAACGAGGCTCAGGTCGATCATATAGATCCAAAATCGAAAGGTGGTTCGGGAACTCCGGATAACGGGCAAATATTATGCCGAGATTGCAATAGGGAAAAAAGTGATAAATGACAAAAGTGCGGACAGCAAATCAGCGGGCATGGTAAAAGTTTTTTTTGACTTGGAACAGGTGGACGGTTTTCCGCCTGTGTCAGTGGAAAGTCTTTGGGCTGAAAAAAACGACAATGGCTTGTTCAAGATAGCCAATATCCCGTTTTATGTAATGGGCATTGCTCTTGGCGATGAGATCTCTGCAAGATTGGAATTGAACGGTGAGTTAAAGTTCGATTCGTTGGTTAATTCACATGGCCATAGCACAATAAGAATGGTATTTTTTGAATTGGACTCCCGAGATGAACTGATCCGGAAAATTGAGGCACTGGGATGTGCTTGGGAGGGCAGTCACGAACCTAGTTTAATTGCTATTGATGTACCGCCATCAGCGGACCTTTCTCAAATTCTTTCTTTTCTTTCGGAAGGTTTTTCTCAAGATCTGTTTGATTACCAAGAGGGGGCTATTCGCGAATAAGCGTCCGTTTTTAGTTGGCTGATGGCAAGTCTATTAAGATCACGGCGCTGGACTGGTGCTACCCTTATCTTGCCGTCGGCTTGACGCAACCGTTCTTATCATTGAACGCGCGTCTTATGAATCTGCGCTACAATTTTTCTCTAATCAGATTTTTATCGTTCACGTACCTTCTCATGACACGTTTATTCAAATTCGTATCGCTATCCGTTTTTCTTGTGTCAACATGTTGTGTTGCCGAAAGTGCAGAACGCGCAGCCTTGCTTGGTGAGTGGAAATGTGGCCCATACACTATGGCTGGCCCGGAACTGACAATAACTGTAGAGCAGACTTCAAATTATTCAAATGACAGCAAATTTTGGGCAATAGCTGAGGTAGATATCCGCCTGACTAATGGCAAGGTTATCAAAACTCGGAACAGGGCTTCTGGTAATTGGTCTTTGAAAAATAGAATAATTGAGATTCACTATGACAATGTGGAATTTCTTTCCTCTGGTGACCCATCCCTCACTGTTGCAATGGGGCAGGCAGCTCTGGATGCCCAACAGAAGAAGCGTAACTGGGCAAGATTCAAAGTACTAGAGTTAGGTAAACGGTTTGTATCGGTTCCGTTAGAGGTTATTAACAAGGCCGCTGAAGTGGAAGTGATTTGCATACGGCCTTAGGTATTAAGACCCATATGGTTCTACTCCGCTGGCAGGCTGCGGCACCGTCAAATGCCCTTCACCGCTTAGGGGCAGGAACAGGCTGTCGTCACGTTGTGGACCGCGGCGCTTGACGAATCCCACGTCCATCCCGCTGGGCGCCGGCCGCAGACGCAGCGGTGCCCGGCGACGCATCCTGCGCGGCCGCGATCGGGCGCAGCATGAAAAACAGCGTTTCGCCGGCCTGCGCTGCCAGGTTCAACCGGCGCAAGGCTTCCGGCCGCACGTGGCTGGGCCAGAACAGCAGGGCGCCGCAGCTCCCGCTGCGCAGTACCTGCTCTGCCGCCCATAGCGCGTCCGTCCCCTTCTTGCTCTTGATCCAAAGCACTTGGGACGCAGCCAGGCCCATGCCCCCGAGCGCGAGTATCTGCGGACAGTGCGGCGGCTGCAGCAGCACGACGCTACGCGATGCGACTTTGACCAATGCCGGCGCCAACAGCCGCATCTCCCCCAGTCCCGCCTGTTGGGGCAGTACGTCGACGAGGGTTCCGGTTGGCCAGCCGCCGCCGGGTAGCTGATTCGACAATGCCGGAAACCCCGTATCGATGCACCGCGCGGCGCAGCGTGCAAGCTGGGAAGCGCGCCACAACGCGGGGTGCAATTCTTCGGGGGCGGGATGAGGGTCGGCGGGCATTGTCGGGCTGCTCTAAATACTGTGATTATATACAGTAGTCTATCTGGCGCGCCTTGGCAAGGGCGACGCTTGCAACCACTGGGGCGCTTGCGGGAACTTCGCGTGGATTGCACAATCCAAAGCATAAGGACACAAATTTTGGATTGTGCAATCCAAAATTGCTAAAATGCATTTTTTGTATTCGGTAGCTCGACATGCCCGACATCAGCAGCCATGAACCACAAACAGCGCTTCGCCAACACGAGCACCCACGCCCGCTTGATGCTGGGCCTCTTCATGGGGGAAGCGTTAGCCCCGCACGAGCGCCAGGCCATGCGCCCGGATGGAAAAGCGAAGTCAGGCAGACGGCCATCGTCTACGCCGAGCTGCAGCTCGCCTACGACACGTTCAACGCCGAGCTGTTCGACAACAGCTTGGCCGACTGCCTGCTGACGCTGCAGCGCAAGGACCGCACCATGGGTTACTTCTCTGCAGGGCGCTTCGGCAACCGCAGCAAGGAAAAATTGCACGAAATCGCGATGAACCCGGCCTATTTTGCGGTCGTCCCGCTAGTCGAGATCATGGGGACCATGGTTCATGAGATGTGCCACCTCTGGCAGCATCAGCACGGCATTCCAGCGCGCCGCCGCTACCACGACAAGGAATGGGGAGATAAGATGGAGGCGATCGGCCTGATGCCGTCCGCGACCGGCCTGCCGGGCGGGAAGAAAACCGGCGACAAGATGGCGGATTATCCGATCGAGGGCGGGCGCTTCCTTGAGGTGTGTCGGGGCCTGCTCACGCGCGATTTTCAGATCTCGTGGTACGACCGCTTTGTGGCGTACCATCCAGGAGGAAGCGCCACCGGTGCTGCGGCGCCCGGGATGCTGGCGGGCCTGCCGCCGGAAGGGGCCGCGATCGCGGCGGTCAGCGGCGTCGATCTGGCGCCGCCGGCGCTCAGCACCACGACCGGCAGCGCGGCGAACAAGAGCAACCGGTCCAAGTATTCCTGCAGCTGCCCGATCAAGGCCAGCGTGTGGGGCAAGCCGGGCCTGAACATCTTCTGCGGTGATTGTGGCGCCACATTTTTGGAGGAACCGTGAAGCGATTCGGAAAAGTGGCCGTGTTGACTGCTAAAACGCCCGTGCTGGGCGCCACGGCCGGGAAATGGGACAAAGCCCTCACTGGCAACATGCGTCAAACGCTGGCGGAGGTGAAAGCGCCGCGCGGAGAGCGGCACCAAGCGGGACGTTTCGCTAGCGACGTCGACCGATGTCGCTAGCGATGCCCGTAAGCCAACTGGACAGGAGGAACCGTAAGACATGCAAGCTGCAGCAGTGACAACCGGCTTGGCCGGCGACATCCGCGTCCTGATCGGCGAGGCACAGGCCGGACTGGCCACTACGGTCAATTCGGCCCTGACCATGCTTTACTGGCGCATTGGCCGGCGGATACGCGCCGAGGTGCTTCAAGGGGAACGGGCCGGCTACGGCGAACAGATCGTCGCTTCGCTGGCACGCGATTTAGAAGCCGAGCACGGGCGCGGCTTTGGCGCCAAAAACCTGCGCCACATGCTGCGTTTTGGCGAGGTGTTCGAGGTCGAGGAGATTGTCTACGCACTGAGTAGACAATTGAGCTGGACCCATTTGCGCAGCCTGATCTACATCGACGATCCCCTCAAGCGGGAGTTCTACCTGGAGATGTGCCGCGACGAGGGCTGGAGCACGCGCACCTTGCAGGGCCGGCTCGATTCCATGCTGTTCGAGCGCACGGCGCTCTCGCGCAAGCCCGACGAATTGCTGACAAGCGAACTGGCGACCTTGCGCGATGAGGGGGTGCTTGGCCCGAACCTCGTTCTGAAGGATCCCTACGTGCTGGACTTCCTGGGGTTGCGCGATCACTACCTTGAAAAAGATCTCGAAGACGCCATCCTGCGCGAATTGGAAAATTTCCTGTTGGAGCTGGGGGCCGGTTTCAGTTTTGTCGCCCGCCAAAAACGGCTGCAAATCGACAACAACGATTTTTACATTGACCTGCTGTTCTACAACCGCCGCTTGCGGCGCCTGGTCGCCATCGAACTCAAGCTTGGCGAATTCAAGGCGGCTGACAAAGGCCAGATGGAGCTCTATCTACGGTGGCTGGCCAAACATGAACAAGAGCCGGGCGAAGCGCCACCACTGGGCATTATCCTTTGCACAGGCAAGAACCGTGAACAGATAGAACTGCTGGAACTTGACCAAAGCGGCATTCACGTCGCCGAATATCTGACCGGATTGCCATCCCGGCAATTGCTGGAGCAAAAGTTGAATGAGGCGGTAGCGCTGTCGAGGGCGCGCCTGGAGAATCGGCCTGGGCCCGATCGGCTCGACCCGGCCATAACCGAAGTCAAGTGAGAAAGGGGCTGGCTCATGCGAATCGATTCTACCCGCGTCTCCACCCCGGATCAGGACGACACGGCACCGTGATTCACGACGTCAATTGGCTAACAAATATATATGTTAGCCAATTTTATGTATATGTTAGCCGATTTTATGTTCCAGTTTTTCTGCCCAGGTATCGCAGCTATTTAGGCATACGGCCCCGCAGCTGCGCCAGTCGCTGTCGCGACCAGTCTGCCAAGACGTTTTTGCGTTCGACCGACGTCGCCCACAGATGACTCGCCTTGGATTTTTCAAGATCCATCTCGAACAGAAGCACCTGCATCCGGCCGACCAGCTCCCTCTCGAATTGCACCAAGTCCGCAGCCCGGACTGGAGAGTGGTTTGCCGCCGTGCGCCCGGGCGTGGCGAACAGAGTTGCCACGGCCTTTTGATCCAGACCGCGTCCAAGAAAGCGTCGCGCGGTGTTTTGAACAACAGTCGGGGTGATGTCGAGCCCGTGATCCTTGGCTCTTTGAAGCGTGCGTAGCACCAACCATCGTTTCTCGCGCTTGACCGCGGCCGACACTGCGGCCGCGCACCGGGCGATCGCCCGATTGATCTCACGGCGTGCCATATCGTCGTGTTCGGGGAAGCGGGGCAGTCCGTCGGACGTACGGCCGATGCCGTGGAATTCGATGGTCAGCCCATCGTATGCGGCTTGGAGATCGGCGAGAAAGGTCGACTCGGGATCGAATTTTGGAGGCCGAAGGTTGATTAGCATCTCTGCATGTTTATAAATTGCAATTGCGGATGAACGCTGTGTCAAACAGGCTAAGATATATATTTGTTAGCCAATTTTCGGTAAGGCTGCCACTGTCATCTTTCTCCGACTGGCCCAGGATCAAACGATGGCTGATGAGCTGGAACCGATGCTATTTTCTAGTGGTCAGATTTTCTGGAGTACATCGTGAAAAAACGCTACATGTTCCGCGCACACTGCACTCGCCTTGGCCATCATTTCTTATCAGGGCAAAAGAGCGTCTGCATCATTGCGCGATATCGACCTGATGTGCTCCATGGTCGACGTGGCCTTTTTATGATGTTTGGACAGCGGGCGCACCGCGTAGTTCGCCCGACAGATGCTGAAATGTGTGCGGCTCTGGATCGGGCCCGCGCCGGTCGACGGTTCGGGCCTCAGCATCGCCAGGGAAAGCTATTTTGTGTGCACCGTGAGGCGGTCCTTATCATGACCACGACCGATGCCCGACGCGGTCGAAGCTCGTTGCGGGTGCGTTCGCCCCCATAAGCTCGTTTGGTTTCGCTGTACAGGGCCGCCGGTCAGGGGAAGAACACCGGCCCTGTTCCTTTTCGCTTACGGTGCCGGCGGACGATTACGGTGTTTAATCGCGCAGCACGCCACTACCCCAACCACGATCGTTCCAACGATCACGGCCAGCAGTACTCCACCATGGGGGTTCGCTTCCAGGGCATGCACCAGATCGACGGCCTCACCACTCGTCAGCAGTATTTCAAAACAAGTCCTCAAAAACTCAACTGGCAGCTTACGCATTACACTTCTCCAAATAGCCGCTGGGCGGGATTCCGCTCAGCACGGCACGCATCGCATGCCGCACTCCCTATTAGGTTGTCACGACTTGCGGATGGGGCTATTTTCGTCCTAATATATTTCTGCTTCCTCCGGTGGGTTTTCCAAAAACCGCCTCCGTTTTATCCAGACTGTGTGGGTAGTCGCCATGGAATTGAGTTATGCGCCGGATCGATTGTGCCAATTTGTTTAAAAATATTTTGACACGCCGGAAGCTGGCGGTTATCGTTACAACAGTTTATTGTAAAAACTAGCCAAACGAGACCTCTATGAACTTGTCAAATTTATCTTTTGTTGAATTAAAAGCACTGTATGACCAAATCGCGGTCCACATGAAAACGCGTGAAAGCGAGGCGATCGAAAAAGCGCGCGCGGAAATTACCGCGATCGCGGCCCGTGTCGGCGTTCCAATTGGAGAGCTGATGGGCAAAGCCGGCAAGACGGCAGTCAAAAACAAGGCGGCGGTGAAATACCGTAACCCGGCCGATCCGAGCAATGAATGGACGGGCCGTGGGCGCTCTCCAGCTTGGGTAAAAGCCATGGCGGAAGCCGGTACGCTCGATAGCGCCAAGGTATAATTTCACGGCCGCCGAAATCGCTGTGGAACAAAAATAAGTGCCGCGATCGCGCGGGTCGGCTATTTATGGTCCGGGCTTTTCCGATTCCGTAAACAGGCGGTTATTCTTTGTACACTATCGGTCTGACCGAAACCTGTAACCACCCGGAATTGCTGTTTTTGCGCTTCCGCCCGCTGCCCAAGTTGTGGGGGCGGATTCATTAAGTCAAAAAGGCCCCGGATTTTAATCCAGGGCCTTTTCTATTGCGCCGCTATTCGGCCCGCGTTTCCGCCAGCTCGCGCCGTACGGTTTGTTTCAGCGCGACCGGCGCTGTTTTCTGCGTCCGGTTCAATGTGTCCTGCCTCATGGCTTTTACGCGCTTGATAACGCCAGGCATGCTGACCCTGATCGGCGTGCCTGGGTTCTTCACGTTCCATTCGTCGCGCCAGGCGCGCGCCTCTTCCACCTTTGCTATGTCCCCGTCGGCCAGGCCCTGCGCCCAGTGCTCGGCGATCTCCACCGAGCGCATGCGGTTCTGGCCAACCATGTTCAGGGCCTGGCCCTTGGCATCCTGAACATCCGCGGTGCTGTTGGGCTGGAAGCCGACCATCTTCATCACCGCCTCCGGTGCGCTTGTTTCGTTGACGTTGTAGCCGCGCGTATCGCGGTAGGCACCTGTTGCGAGCATGTCGGCGCCCTTGACCACGTTGCGCACGGCCGCCGGCGTGATGTCGAGCACGGCGCCGGCCAGGTCGCCCCCGAGCAGCTTGCCTGTACCCGTGAATGCGCGCTTGGCGACGTCGCCCGCTGGCCCGGCCAGTTCGCCCAGGTCGCGCGTGTACGAATCCTTCTTGGTCAGCAGGCCGGTACCCGGGATCAGGTTGCCCATTCCGAACCGGCCGGCGACGTCGATCGGCATGCCTGGCATGCTCGATACGCCTTTCAGGACGAAGTCGGCGCCGCCCTGGCCGAGGGTATCGGTCAGGAACTCCTGCTTGCTCCGCTTGCTCGAAAAGTTGTAGCCGAGACGCTGCAGGATGCCATCGATCGCGTCTTCCAGATCCTGCTCGAACGGCAGACCGTCGGCACCGCCCATCAGCATCAGCACGGCGATCATGTACAGCGCCGCGCGGCGCCCGGCCGCGCGCTCCTTCGAGCCCGGCGCGCCGGCAAATGCCATGCGCGACAGCAGTTCGAGGTAGCCAATCGAATACTGCTTGAACGTCATCAGCAGCGAGCCGACCGCGCCGCGCGCCCATTTCGGCTTGTTGCCCGAATTGTAGGTGCCCTGCGTCTGCGCCACCGCCTCTTGCGCGAACCTGGCGGGATCTCCCATTCCCTCGTCCACGGCAGTGCGGTAGGCCGCGATGAAGGTAATACGCCGGTTGGCCAGCTCCGCCATGGCAAACAGCTTGCCCCAGCCCAGCGTGACCTTGGCCATGGAATTGTTCAGGTGGGCCCGGGTGTTGCCGGCCTTGGTGCCGTCGCCGGCGCGCAGCGCGCCCTTGCCCGACGCCTGCGCCTGCAGGTAATGCACTTCCTGCGGCGCGACGATCCCTTCTTCAGTCGCCCACCGCATCGCGGCGTCGAGCTGGGCGTCGCCGGTCGCATCCTTCGCCGCATCCTTCACGGCGGCCGCCAGGCGCGCTCCCGCCTTCGTCAGGCCCCCGAACTGGCTCAGGTAGGGCAACGTCATGGTGAACGGCTGGGTAAGGTTGACCATGGCCGAGGCGACCGATCCGCCCAGGAACTGCGCGAACATCAGGCCGCCCAGTGGCGCGCCGGATTCCGGATTGCGGATATGCTCGCGCAGCTGCATGGCCGCGTCGATCAACTCGCCCTGCTGCTTCGGGATATCGGTGACGGCTTCGTCGATTTCGCCCAGGTGCGCATTTCCCGCAGTCAGCCGCGCGTTGCTGTAGATGAAGCCGGCCAGCACCCGGCCGGCGTCCTCCGAAAAGCCGGCAATGCCTTTGCGCTGGATCATGCGCTTCATCGAGCTGCGGTTGTTCTTCGCCAGTTTCAGGTAGGCCTGGTAGACCTCGGTGCTGGCGGCGCTGGCCTGGCTGTCGAGCCCGACCAGCGTGCCGAACAGCTCGATCGTCTCTGGAGAAACGCCGGCGAACAGCTTATAGGCGTCGGCCGAGACGGTGCCTTGCGATACCTGGGCGGCGGGATGCTCGGCACGCATGTCGCGCGCCATCTTCGATGCCTCGTACTGCGTCTCGAACATGCCGAAATACACCTGTTCCTCGTCCTGCTGCACATAGACGGTATGCTTGCCGAAGCGCGACAGCGGCGCGTAGCCGCGGTCCATCAGGTCCTGGCCCTTGTCGGACAGGTTCATGATCTGCTTGGCCGTGTCGAGGTGCATGTCCGTCTTTTCCGGGTCCAGCTTGGCCAGGGCGATAAAATGGTCGCGCAGCAGCGCGGCCGCCGCCAGCAGATCCGGCGCCGCCACGGCCTGCTCCAGCATGCCGTTCGCGTCCTTGCCGCCCAGCTTGACCATTTCGCTGATCGTCAAGTTCGCCAGGCTCTTGTCGAGCGCCGCGCGGAACTGGCGGTACAGCGCGATCTGGTCGGCCGACAAGCTGAACATTGCGCCCAGCTCCGCATCGGACCACACCACGCCCGCGCGCAGCTGGGTGGTGGCGAAGCGGCTGTCGATGATGGACTCGTACATGTCGAGCGGGTTGTGCTGCCAGGCGCGGTTCTGCTGGTCGTCGATGATGCCTTTTTGCAGCAGCACCCGTGCCTTGTCGGCCGTGGACATGGCCGTAGCCCGCTTTTCAAGGTCATCGATTTTGACCGGCTTGCCGTTCGCGTCGCGCGCCCAGGTCAGCGTCCCCTCGAAGATGGGCGCGCCGATCGCCTTGGTGTCGGCGGCCGTCAGCGCCTTTTTGCGATTCTTGCCGACAATATCGGCCACGTTTTCCAGCTTCGGCAGCAGCGTCGGCGCCAGGTCCGCCGCCACCACCGCGTAGCGCGAGACGTCGCCCAGGAAGCGCTGGACCGCGCCGTAGACCGCAGCGAAAGCCGGCTGGCGTTTCGCAAGGTTGTCCATGGTGCCGATCGACTTGTGCCACCAGCTCAGTTTGCCGGTGCTATTAAAAAGGTCGCCCACCCGGAAGTTCGCCGGCAGGCGCACGTCCGCGATGCTGTTTGTGGCGTTGGCCAGGGCGTCGCCGAGGCCCTGGCGGCTAAATGCGATATCCGGATTCCCAGGGGCGAAGGCTCCTGAATTGCCCACGGCGGACTTGATCTGCTCCGGGTAGAGGGCCATGTACTCGTTCCCATCCGGTGAGATGACCATCAATCCGTCGTGCCCCATGCTTTCCAAGGTATCGGTGATCAGATCGGCCGCGTTGTCGTCGGCGCCGATCGCCAGGTCGATCTCGCGCTCGCTGATCCCAAGCTCTCTCATCAACTGGATGTTAGAGGCTGCTCCGTTGGTATTATCGCGGAAGATGAACGGACGCTGCAGGCTGAGATAGGCGGGGATGACATTGTCGCCTCCGCCACTGTCCAACCCGCTTTCTTCGGCAAATTCGCTTGCCCACGCTGGATCGTGTGCAAAGTAGATGCCGCGGCCGTACCAGCCCGCCGACGCTTGAAATGTGCGGATGTCCGCGCTCGTGCCATGGTAGACCGTCATGGGTGTGCCGTCGTCCTTGACGACTTTGCTATTGCCAAACCATGCCTGGAATGCCGGCGAACCGCCTGGCGCCGCTGCGGCGTCCCGGACGGCATTGTGTTCCGCCCAGGTAGCCACCATGATGGCACGCACGGCGTCGACGTCGCGCACCAGCGCGGCCACATCGAAGCGCGAGCCGCGCAGGTGCTTGATGAGCTTCGCCGCCACCTCCATGAACTTGTATGCCACGCTCCGGAACAGCGACCGGTCGGACGTGGCCAGGTCGGACCAGAACACCGGGTCGGTCCACATGGCACCGTTGATATCCGCGATGACTTCGGCTTCTGCCTGATCCTCGGTGACGTCCTGCAACCCGTTTTCCGCGTATTCGCGCGCCTGGCGGTCTTCCACGACACCGTCTTTCAGGTAGGCTCGGATATGCGTGCGCAGCCTGGCGCCCAGCTCGGGATTCGACTGCTCCAGGGCATGCAGCGTTTCGTGGCCGGCGATCGCCAGTTCGGTATTGCGCATGCTCTCGGTCAGGTACGCCACACCGTTGTACGCAACGCCCTCGAAGTCCGTGTTTTTGCTCACGAAATTGACCTCGATGCCGAGCGCCTTGCCCACTTGCCGCGCCAGGGCGAAGCGGGCGTTCGGTGCGGTGCGTAGCGAACGCACCGGCGCCATGCCTGCTTTAGCCAATTCCCGGTTGAGCTGTTCAGTCGTTTTCTTGGCGCGCAGGATCTCGACGCCGCTCAGGTCCAGCGGCGCGGCCGTGCCGGAATCGGCGCCGGTGGGAACAGATGGCAGGGAAGACAGGCCGTCGTCGCGGAAGTATCCCGCGTCGCGGCTATAGAGCAGGCGGGCGAGCTGGGGGCTTACACGTTGTAGGAGCCGCTCTGAAACGTGATCCAGAACTTCTCGCCCTCCGTCTCGTCCAGCCTCTTGTAGAACAGACTGGGTAAGAACCGCTCTCTTAAGATCAGACACCCCAAGCGGAGGCGTATACGCTCCTCCATTGGCAGGAAAGAAGAGGTCATAAGCACTGCGAACCGATTCTGCAGCAGCTCTAAAATCCGCGTCTGTGAAAGGTACTGCATCCACTCGGCCGAGGTCCCGTACCCCTTCATCAGCGCCGTCAAATCCTCGTCCGACAGTGCTTCCACTGTCGTCTGATCCCAGTCCATGTTCATCAGACCATTCTCCGCGATCGGATTGGTCAGCTCGAAGTGCCTTGGCAGGTGCCCGAACGGATGCGCGCTCGAAGCGGTCGCGGGCGAAGTTGTAGGTGACATCGGCGATCTCGGGGAAAAGGTGCAGGATGTTAGTGTAGGACGAAACCAGCATTTCCTGCAAGTTATGAGCGTCGTCGCCCACACGCCATGCAAGCGGGCGTACGTCGGCGCCGCTGGCCGTTCCCGTCGCCTCGACCTGGCGCGCGTGCGGCGCCAAGTGTTTGGTGGTGCCATGGCGCAGCGCGGACGAAATCATGTGCTCGGTCCGGCGATACAGCGCCTTGTCGGACAGCCCGGCCGGATCGCCTATAAAGACATGGCCGGTATTATGGGCGAACGTGGCCACGGCCTGATAGACGGCCGAACCGGTGCGCCCCTCTTTCCAGTTCGAGATGTCGAGCCAGATTTCCTTGTTGCGGTTGTTGCGGTAGACGCTGGCCTGCTCGCCGGTCGGGGCCGTAATGTGCCAGGCGCGGTCGACCGGCGCCGCCGCATCTTCCAGCTCCCCCTCACCGACGAACTCATCGACCGACAGAGCCGGCGCCATCATCCCCAGGATGGCGTCAAGCGTCTTGGCATTGCTGTCGGGCAGGCGGAAAGCGGCGTCGTCCGTCGCGATCTGCGAAAAGATGTTGACCAGCGGTGCGTCCGTGTCGATCCGCGCGCGGCTGAACATCAACTTGCCCGGGGCTGGCGGCGCGCCCGGTGCGTCTGCAGTCGATCCAGCTTCGGCGGCCGTCATCCCGGCCGCATCGATCACGACCGGCACGGCGGGCGGCGCCATTCCTTCCAGGCGCAGTTCTTCCTCAAGGCGTTTGAGGTCGCCATACTTTTCTGCCATCTCCTGTTGATACTCGAATGGCGCGCCGAATTTCTTGCGCAGGCGAACGAGATCCGTTTGGCCCGCCGACAGCCTTGCCCGGGCCTTGGCAAGGTCCTGGCTGATGCTGTTCACCTGGTTCACGATCCGGCGTCCCAGTCCCACCGCATCGACGTTCTCGCCCATTGCGCTCGTGGTGGTGACGGTCAGCGGCAGGTCGCCCACGTTGACATACAGTGTAAATTCACCATTGAGCTTGTCCCCGAACGACTCGGCGTCGACGGTGATCGGCAGGTCTTCGCCCAGCATGCCGATCCGCTCGTCGCGCACGGCCGCGCCGGTGATCGAATCGGCCGCGACCCGGTTGAACGCATCCTTGACGGCTTGGCCGAACTCGCCGACCTTGTCGAACAGGGCGCTGCCTACTCTGCCTGCCGTGAAGGTATAGATGCGCTCTCCGATGATCTTGAAGGCGGCGCCATAGTGGTTGATCACCTTGCCGGCGTGCTCGACCTCCCACTGCGCCCCGCGCAGCGCCGAGCGCACGCCGATCTGTTCGTTGGCGTGCGCCGCCTGCAGGCGCTCGAAGCGCTCGACTTCCTGTTTCAGGCCAGCCAGCTGGATTGCGCGCGGATCGCCCGACGCCACGGCCGCCGCCTGCTCAAACAGCGAGGCTTCGCCCATGTCGTCCATGCTGCGCAATGTTTTATCGCCGGAAAACGCCTGATCGATAAAGCGCTGCTTGCGCCCCACCATTTGCCACATCGTGGATTGGTAGGTGCCCTTGGTGGTGTACCACTCGATCGCCACTTCCGGATTCTGGTTGCCCTGGCGGATGATGCGGCCGTGCGGCTGCTCGACGTCGGCCGGGAACCACGGTGGGTCCTGGTAGTGGAGAACCGCCAGGCGTTTTTGCACGTTCACGCCGGTGCCCATCTTCTTTGCCGAACCGATCAGCACGCGCAGTTTGCCGCTGCGCATGTCCTTGAAGACCGCTTCCTTCTTGGCATCGGTGTTGGCGTCATCAAACCATGCAATCTGGTTACGCGGGATTCCGCCGTCGGTCAAACGCTTGGTGAAGGCGCCGCGCGCGTCGAAACCGCGGTTCTTTTGCGACTGCTCACCGAAGCCCATGTTGTAGAACACGATCTGCGTGCTTCCCTTGATCGGTTCATCCTTGCCGTTTTTGTCCTGATAAACGTTTTCCTTGCCAGCATGATAGGCGGCAGCGACCTTGTCGCCCATGAAGGTGATGATGCTGCCCTCTTCCCCGAGGTTGCCGCGGAAGAAGCGCGGGTCGATAGCAGCGAAGCGGCCGTCGGTGATGATCGACACGATCGGGTCAGGGTTGCTCGGCTCGTCCTTCGTGGGCTTCCAGCGCTTCGATTTCTCGATGCGGGGGCCTAGCGCGTTTTTCATGTAGTGCTCAAGGTCTTCCCCCGGCGCCACGATGTTCAGGTTTGGCTTGCCGCCGATGAGGTCCGGGCGCT
Source organism: Massilia scottii (assembly GCF_030846495.1). Taxonomy (NCBI): domain Bacteria; kingdom Pseudomonadati; phylum Pseudomonadota; class Betaproteobacteria; order Burkholderiales; family Oxalobacteraceae; genus Massilia; species Massilia scottii. The sequence goes on from NZ_JAVCWM010000031.1 coordinate 31,454, forward strand.
TGACCAGCGCGCCAAGGTGCTCCGAGGTGAGCACGTCCATGAACTGGCGAACGCGGCTCATCAGCTCAGGGACGTTGTCGAACTTGGCGAAGCGCTCGATCAGCTCGTATTTACCTGCTGCGTTTGGTTCGAGCGCCGGCGCAACTTCCCCGAATTGGCGCGCCCAGGCGTCGAACGTGGCAATGCCGGCGCGGTCCAATTCCTCCGGCGCGAAAAAGCGCATGATCGTGTACAGCTCGCCCATGGTGTTCGTCACGGGCGTACCCGATGCGAAGACCATGGCGCGGCCCGGGCGCTGCTGTTGTAGCCATCGCGTCTTGACGTACATGTCCAGCGCACGCTTCGATCCGTTCGGGTCGATACCCTTGATCTGCTGGGCGGTGTGAAAATCAAGCTTGCGGAATACGTGTGCTTCGTCGGCGAAGATGAAATCGACGCCGATATCCTCGAATTTGAGCGTCGAGTCCTTGCCGCCAGCGGCGACGATCCGGTCGAAGCGCTGGGTGACCGCCTCGATCTGCTGTTCCAGCTGGCTGCGACGCACGCGGGACTCGTTATTTTGAGCCGTTTCCGACAGCTCGATTTCCAGGTCGGCCAGGATCTCGTCACGGATCGGCGCTACCGATTCTTCCTTGACGCCAATGCGTTGGAAGGCATCGTGGGTGATGATGACCGCATCCGGATTATTCAAGGTCGCGCTGGCGATGAATGCCTTGCGGCGCTCGGCAGAAAAATTCTCGTCGTCGGCCACCATGATGTTCGCCAGAGGGTACAGCTCCATGAACTCGTTGGAAAATTGCTCCAGCATATGATTGGGCACGACGTACATCGGCTTGTTGATCAGGCCGAGGCGCTTTTGCTCCATGCCCGCAGCGATCATTTCGATGGTCTTGCCCGAGCCGACGGCGTGCGCCAGGTAGGTATCGCCGGTATGGACGATGCGCGCAATGCCGTTCTTCTGGTGCGGGTGCAGGGTGTAGCGCATCGACACGCCCGGCAAGGTCAGGTAGGCGCCGTCGAAGCGCCGCGGCGCGATATTGTTGTAGCGCTTGTTGTACGACTCGACCAGCTCGCTCGCGCGCTCGGAGTCGGTCCAGATCCAGCCCTTGAACTTGTCCTTGATCTTCTTGCGCATTTCGTTGGCGGCCGTGGTCGCCTCGGCATCAGTCACGGTCTTGCCGTCGATCTTGGTGGTGACTTTGAGCGAACGACTGTTCAGGGCCGATTCCAGCAACTCGGACGGCGATCGCGCGCCCGTGCCGTATTCGGCGCCGGCGCGCCGCTCGCTGCGCAGATTGCCGCCATCAACCTGCCAAGTCTCGGTTTGCGGGTCGAAGGAAACGGCGCCGGCGCCGATCTCGGCCGCAAAGGTGTTGATGTGCTCCGCGGGAATCCACGACGCACCGAGTTTGGCACTGATTTGTGACGGCCCCAGCTTTTCCGGTTGCGCCGCCGTAAGAGCTTCGACGTTACGGGCCAGGCTCGCATCCAGGCGCGCGGCTTGCTCGGCTTCCTCCAGCTTGCTGACCACGTCGCCCGACAGGTACTCGTCGGCAAGCTGCCAGTCGCCGGCAGGCGCCTGATAGACTTGGTTGCCAAGCGCCTCGATCGCCTCGTCGCGCGACAGGCCAAGCCGTCGGCCGACGTCGTCCAGATTCAGGCGGCCGACATCGTCCAGCGACACCGCCAAGGCGTCGCCAATGGTCTTGATGTCCCGTGTGACCGGCTTGCCGATCGTGCGGCCGAGCAGGAAAGCCGATTTGACGATTTCGCCGGCTTCGTTGATGGTTTCGAGCTGGGTCAGGATGGCCGAATCGTAGTCCTCGCGGAAGCGGCGGCGGTTCTTAAACACGCGCGACTCGGTTTCCACCACATTGCCTTCCTCGTCGGTGGACTTGCGCACCTGTACCCGGAAATCATTGATCGGACCATGCTCGGCGCGGAAGGCGTCATAAGCCTTGTTCAGCTTCTTCAGAGCCGTTTCCCACTTGCCCCCGGTCGACTGCGCCAGGCGCGCCTCGTTCACGAGATCGCGCAGGCCGATATAGCCGGCGAACCATGCCTTGTCGCTTTCCGTCATCTTCATGCCCGATGCAAGGGGATGGCCAACCCCGTTCTCCACGCGCATGATTGTGCCGTCCTCGGCCAGGTAGACGACGCCTTCACGCTTGACACTCGGATCGAAATCGACCTTGGCCGTCTCGCGGCGCACGCTCTCGGCCGACTGGGTCAGGACCGAATAGGCGTTCGCCGGCAGGCGCTCGACTGCCTCCGCGAACCTGGCATCCAGTTCCGCCGGCGTGCCGTCATAGGACACAACGGTGTACTTGGCGATGCCGCGGCCGTTGCTGTTGATCCGGCGGCCCATGTCGTCGACGTTCCCGGAAATGCGGTTCTGGCCCAGCACCATCTCCGGATGCTTGGCAAAGTATTCATTGATGACCGCCGGTCCGTCCTTGGTATCCACGGTAGCGACGTTGGCCCACGGTTGCCCCGCCGGGGCCTCGCCCTCCAGCCGTTTGCGCAGGAAGATGACATCGGTCACGACCGACGTGCCGGCGTTGTCCTCGAAGGCGGTTGACGGCAGACGGATTGCGCCAAGCAGGTCGGCGCGCGCGGCCAGGTACTTGCGCGCCTTGTCGGTCTGCTTGTCCATGGTGCCCTTGCTGGTCACGAATGCGAGTAGGCCACCCGGGCGCACGCGGTCGATTGACTTGGCGAAGAAGAAGTCGTGCAACATAAAACCGTGCTTTTCGTAGTCCGGATCGGCAAAGATTTTTGTTTGCGAGAAGGGCGGATTGCCGATGGCCACGTCGAAATAGTCGCGCGGGAATTTTCGCTTGATGAAGTCATCGTGCAGCATGTTCTGCTCGGGCGACAGCAGGCGCGCGATGAGGGCGGTCGGGCCGTCGAATTCGACGCCGGTATAGCGCGACGTCTGGCGCACACTGTCGGGCATCAGCATCGAGAACGAACCGATACCCATGCCCGGCTCGAATACCTTACCTCCGGTGAAGCCCAGGCGCTGCATTGCGCTCCACGTGGAGCGAATGATGCCCTCGCTGGTGTAGTGGGCGTATTGGGACGATTGGAGGACGGAGCGCTGCCACGCCGCCGGCAGCGCCTCCATGCGTACGGCAAGCGCGCGCCAGCTGGCCTCGGCGATCAGGTCCGGCCAGATGAGGCGGGAGGGTTCTTGCTGCTTGGCGTGAGCGGGTGGAATCGGGAACAGCTTGTTGCGTATTGCCGAGGCACCAAAGCCGACGTATTTCGCCAGCTGCTCCTGCTCGCCGGCGGTTGCTGGGCGGTTTTCCCCCTCGATCTTGAGGGCCAGTTCAATCAGGTCGACGTTGCGCCCTGCGGTATCGAACCATGACCCTTCACGGGTCAGGCCACCTATGCCGGGACGGAAGTCGGCAGGAACTCGCTTGTCACCTCGCCCCACAGCATCAGGCGCGCGGTCGGGAACTGGGTCAGCCCCTCGTCCGTGCCCCACGTCTTCGCCTGCATCATCTGCGACTTGATCTCGTCCTCGCGTCTCTCGAACGCTTCCAGCATCGTTTCGTCCAGCTCGGACGCGCGGCTGTCGAGCACCTCGGGTGACAGCGTTGCCTGCGGGTCGTTTTCCGTCAGCCACCGGCGAATCGATCGCAGGCGCACTTGTTGCAGTGGTGGAATCATTGGTTTGTTCTTTCTTTTCCGCAGGCGCGGGAATGGGGTCAGTATCAGTGTTTGCGTCTGATTTTGCAAATTCAGCACGCGAAATGGCCTTGGCGTGGACCGCTTGGCTTGCCTGTTCGGCCAGCTCCACGGCGGACAGGCCGACCGGCATCATGCGATTGCGTTCCCTGGTGCCAAACTGGTCGGCCTGGGTGCCGACTTGCGCACCGTTGAATTCCCCCACGATCTGGGCTAATTCACGGTCATCCACGCTGATCTGGACGTGCTCGGGTGCCGTCGCGTTGGCGATCGGTTCGGCCGCAGCGGTATCGGCGGGCACCACGTCATGGACGGCTGGCTCAGGGGCTGCCTGCGCTGAGGGGGCATTCAAATGACGAGCGGCGATCGCCTTTTCAATTTTTTTGGCGCGGGGCCCGCCGGCGAACAGTTTTTGTGCCTGCAGCAGCTGGTCGTCGGTCATGTCCCGTGTCGTCATGCGGTTCAGTTCCTGCTTGCCCAGGGGCGGGGCGGCCTTGCGTTCCACCGGCGTGTTGCCGTAGGTTTTCGGAAAGTTCTTGCGCCAGAGTTCTTCACCGGAGGCGATGCCGTCGACCTGCTCAGGCGCGGCGCCCAGCAGCGTTGCTTCCGTCTGCATGTCCTCGACCGCACGAAAGCTGCGGCGCGGCGGGCTTTTCACGACCGGGCGCTCGGTTTTGGGCAGCGCCCCGCGCTCGCTCAAGAAAGCGATTGCGTTTGCAACCGAGTCTTCCAGCGCACTGCGTTCAGCCTCGTAAGTGTCGCGCCACCCCTGCGACGAAAGCTTCTTCCCCGTCACAGGGTCGAGATCGTCGGCCAAGGCTGCGGTAAGCGATTCCAGGTCTGCGCGGTCCACGCTCAATCCGTTAATTGTCTTTTGAACATCAATATCGCTGGCTGGCGCGGCGTCAGGTGCCGGTACCACATCGGCTACGTCCGCACGGGGGGCCGCCTCACGCGCAAGGCGCGCCATGACTTTCTGGTAATACGCTTTTTGCGCGGTACTCAGCTTGAATACCTTGCTTGAGCCAGGCTTGTGCAGCAGCGCGCCGTTGGCGGTTTTCAGACGCATGCCTGCCGCGATCGCGTCATCCACGGCGCGCGTGTTCGGCGCGGCCGGCGTCGGCGCCGGCGCCGCGCGCTCCGGAACGGCGTCGACCAGCTCGTTCGGCAGGCTGGGAACCGGGGCGGTTGCGTCGTCGATGTCGGCGTGATCTTCGGGGGTCAGGGCCGGGTTGACGTAACCGTCGCGCTTGAGCGCAGCCAGGAAGGCGGGTTTCTTGTGATCGGCCGGGATGGCAGTGTTGGCCAGCACCTCCGCGCGCAGCGCCGCGCGATTGGCCGCGGCGCGCTCGGCACGCTCGTGCTCGATAATCGCGTTGGTGGTTTGCGCTTCGTGTGCCTCGCGTTCGGCGGCGGCCGCACGCTGCGCGCGCGCTTCTTCTTCCAGCATGGCGGCGATCTGTTTTTCCTCGGCCAGGGCGCGCGACTCGGCCGCCGCCGCCTTGGCCGGCTCGAACTTGGCGTTGATCGCCGCTTCTTCCTCTGCCAGCAACGCGGCAAATTCGGCCTGTTGATCCGCGGGGATCTCCGTGCGCGCCTTGCGGGCCTGCTTGAGCGAGTTGAATTCCGCAAGCTCGGCGGCGGTAAGGCGGCGCCCCGCCACCGGTGGCGTAACGACGACGTTGCCGGCTGCATCTTGGGCGCGTTGAGCGACCGCACCGTGCCCGATTGCGATCAGTTCCGCCAGCCGGCTGTCGATCCGGTCCAGCGATGGCGCTTGCGCTGCCGCTGGTGTTGCAGCCACGGCCGTCGCGGCGCGCTGCGCCGCCAGTGCTTCCTGGGCGGCGTTTGCCGCGCGCGAAAGCGGCCCGGTATCGGGCAGCGGCGTAGGTGCGGGCGATGCCGCTGGTGCGGGTGGAGGTGGGACCGCATGCGCGCCCTGTAATGCGGCCATGCCGCCGCCCTTGGCCATCCCCGTGACGAGCCCAGTACCGGCGGCGTTACCCACGCCGTTGGCCAGGTCATCCTCGCCCATGGCCATATTGGTAAATACCTGCTCCTGCGCCGACTGCGGCATTTCTTCCAGTACGCCTTCGCTCAGCATGCCCTTCCCAACCCTGCCGGCGAGGGTGCCGCGCACCTGGGCCCCGGCCGAGCCGGTCGCGATCTGCGTGGCGGAATCGCCCATGAGTTTGCCCGCACCGAGCCCGATCAGGGCGGTGCCGAGGCCGGCGCCGACCGCAGGCAAGGCATATTCGCTGTACTCCCGCCCTTCGGCCTGCGCGCGGTCCGCGATATTGCCGGCCGTTTGCGCACCTTCCGTCAGGGCGCCAGCGCCGATAAGTTTGGTGCCCGCAGTATTGATTGCCTCGGTGGCAGCTTTCTTGCCGGCGCCGGTCGCCATGGCGGCGGCCGTCGCTTCGGCCGCCGACCTGCCGGCCGCCAGGCTGGCCGCGCTCGCGGCCGCGCCCTCCCCGGTCGCCAGGGCGGCGCGCACCGCTACCTTGCGCGCCAGGGCGCTGGTGACGCCCATGCCGCCGATCATGCCCGGGGCGGACTGGGCAATCGAACCCAGGATCGCACGCGGATTTTTGATCGACTCCGCCACCGTGCCGACAAAGCCATCTGCCTGCGCGACCTTTTCGTCGGACGCTTTCTGGCTGTCGCTCAAATAATCGCCCAGGAATTCATTGGTCCGCTTCGGGTCGTAGCCAGCCGCCCGCATGCCTTTGCCGACCATGCCGCCGGTGGCGAGGCTACCCAGTCCCACGACGGCCGAACCGAGGTCGACCACGCCCTGACCGAGCTTGACGCCGACGTCCCCGGCCGTGCGCATCAGCCCCGCGGATTGTGCCGGCGCCGCTGGCGGCTGGTAGCCCAGCTTGGCGGACAGCTCGGCCTTGTCCATCTCCGGGTAATACATCGTGTGAACGGCGTCGACAAACGCGGCGTCGTCCAGGGTGCTCAGTGAGGGGAGTTTTTTGCGCGCTTCGGTCAAACCAGTCATTGCGATCCTTGAATTGATTGTCATTACATGCCGAGTGCTTCGAGCATCGCGGTCTTGTTGAGGGCTGGGCCGATGTTGTCTTCCACAACGGCGCGCGCGGCGTTCACCCGTTTGAGCGCCGCGTCGGTAGCGGCAACGTCGCCCGAAGGGACCGTTGCGTTGAGGATGAACTTGGCTTCCTGATATTTGGCCGCTGCTGCCTCCAGGGTGGCCGCCTTGGCAACCGCGACCTCGTTCCACGCGCTGTTGCCGGAGGACATTCCGATCAGCTCCAAGAGTGGACTCGGCTTCGGCGCCGCCGCCGCGCGCACGCCTGCAGGCGCCTTGAGGGCGGACGGTGCCAGGCCCTGAACTGCTGCAGGGGGAGCGGCAGCGGGCGCCGCTCCCTTGGCGGGACCGTTCAGATTGAGCGGGTCGGCCGGCGCACGCGCGCCGCCGAGCAGGTCGGAAACCTGTTGGTTGAGCATGGCTGAGCGCGTATGCAGGCTCCTTGCGCCGGGGGACTCGGGCGCCCACGTGCCTTCCGCCTGCGACTTGGTCATTGCGGCCGAAATTTGGTCCTGCTCTTTCAGCAAGCTCCCCAGCTGGGCGCGGGTGGCCGGGTTCATCGTGTCCACGCCCAGCAGGGCGGCGCGCTCGACCGGCGACAGCTGGCGTCCAAGCGCCTTTTCCTTGGCCTGGATCTGGCCGAGCGGGGTTGACTGCGCGTGCTGCTCCCGCGACATGTTGAGGTGCGCCATTTGAATGGCGCGGCCGGCGGCGGAATCGCGAGCCTGTTGGGCACGCGCGGCCTTGTTGTCCTCGCGGGTCCCTTGATAGTGCTCGCGCTGCATGGCGCTCTGGCCGGCCCGTGCGGACTGTGCCAGCTGAGTCTCGAAATCGAGCAGCTGATACCGGGCTTTGGCGACGTCCATCGTTACCTCGCTGCCGTCGCGGTTCCGGATTGTGACCATGTGGGTCGGGTGTTCCTCGCCGTTGATCTTGGTCACGCTTGGCTCGCCCTTGACGAGACGCGCGCCCTTCATCGCGCCAGCGGCGTTGTACGCCTCCATCGCTTCGTCGTAGCGACCTTGCCCCATCAACGAGAGCGCATCCGCAATACCCTCGTTCTTCATCTTGGTCAGCAGTCCCTGTTTTTGGGCCAGTTCTTCGAGCGAGAGGTCGCCGCGGGCATTTTTGCGGCGAAGGAACGCGGTCTGCACTTCAAGCGCGCTGTTGAAGTCGCCCTTGTGGACGGTGCCCGCCTGAGTGCCGATCACGCCCATTTTTTTCGGCGCCGGCAGTGTGGCCAGCGGCCCAGCTGCGGACTGCGCCATCGGCGCCAGGCTCAAGGCGCCCGGATTTTTGACCATCGATGCCGGCCGCGCCGCCACGCCCGGCAGCATGTCCGCCGGCGGCGCCATCGCCTTGTCGATCTCCGCCTGGATATTGTCGGCCGGGGCCGGGCCAAGCGCTTCGGCCGGGCTTGCCTCGCCGTGGGCGGCTTCCGCTTCCTTGGCGAGCTGGCCTCGGATCTCTGCCATGTCCTTCTTGTCCGCCGCCTTGATGCGGTCGACCTCGTTCCAGTCGTAGCGCTGGCGGCTGCGTGCCTCTTCCTGAAACGCCGCTTCGGTGTCGGCGCGTGCGTCCGCTTTCACGCGGCGCGCTTCGTCGGCCTTGCGCCGTTCTTCGTCTGCTATGGCGCGCTCGCCGTCCTGATAGCCCTTGAATCCGGCGGCCATGCCGCTCCAGTTTGTCATCGTTCGATCCCTTAAAATGCGCCGGCCAATTCGGAAGAAGACAAGCCGGTGCTCTGCATCACGCCCGAGTTGTTCGATTCCCATTTGCTGTAGTCGCTGGTGCCGGTGCCGCCCCAGTTGACTTTCGAGAGCCCGTTAGCGATGCCGCTGACCATGTTCCCCACGCCGGCGGCCGTCTGGCCCGCTTGCGCCGACTGCTGGCCGGCGATGTTGCTGGCGGTCGCGGCGGCGCTGGCCAGGCCGCTCGACGCGTTCGAGACAAGGCCCTTGCCGATGCCGACCGCATCGAGCTTGCGGGCGAATGCCTTGTCCTTGATTCCGTCACGGGCCTTGTTCGCCGCCGCCGCGCCCATGGCGGCGCCTTTCAGTTCCATGCTCGTGGTAGCGGCCTGGGCGGCGGCGCTCGACGGGTCCAGGCCGGGCGTACGGGCCATGCGCTCGCGCGCCATGCCCAGCTGGCTCGATACCGACGCCTGCGCGTCGCCGGCCGCCTTGTCGTACGCTTCCGGCGTGTCGGTATTCATAGCGTCGGCGTACACCGAGTGCTCTACCGGACGGGCGAAGTTCTTGTAGTCCTCGTACTGGTCCATGGCGATCTCGCCCTGATAGGCATTCGCATCGATGGCCTTATTCGCGGATGCCGCCGCTTTCTTGCTGGCTCTGCTCGATGCGTTCGCGCCAATAAGTGCGCTTCCAATTGCTGCCGCTGCTGCCCATGGCATATCAAGCCTCCTTGATCAGGACGCTATCGACCTTGTCGGGGTCCGTGCCTACGTGGGCATGCACGCAGAACCACACCGAATCGGTGATTGCCTCGATGCGGTGCACTTGGCCGGCGCGGATCGTGATGCAGGTCGGCCCGACATGTGTTTCCACGGCGCCGTCGATGGTCACGGTCACGGTGCCGCGCGCCAGGATGCTCAGGTGGTCGAAGTTATGCGAGTGCGTTTCGGCGTAGTGCCGGGCTGGCAGGGACATTTCCTTGGCATACTCGCGGCCAGAGAAATGATGCTTAATCTTCAAGTCGATCACGTTTCAGTTCCTTAAAATTGTCGGTTTTGATGCAGACGATCAGCGAGATCCGGTCTGCTTGGCTGTCGTTGGTCACGCTGTGCGTCACGCCGTTGTCAAACCAATAGCAGTCGCCAGGAGCGGCGACGATGTCACCCTCGGGGAAATGGAACAGGGCGCCGGGCTCGTTGCGCAGGGGGATATAAAACTTGTCGTAGTAGTCCGCGTGCCAGCAATGGTCGACGTGCGGTTCGATGCGGCCGCCGGCGGGAATCTTCGTGATCAGCACGCCGCCGAGTCGCTCCCCGTGGACGTGCGCCATCAGCCCGAAGATGATCGGGGTCAGCTCGGGCAGCTCGGCGTAAGCCGGATACCAGACCGAATCGTGCTCGTCGGTGAAATGGGGGCCCAGGTTGGCGATGTCGTTGAACCGGACCCAGATGTCCGTCATCGCGCGGTGCGGGGAATCGTAGGCGGCCGCGCGTGCCGTTTGCAGGCCGAACAGGTGGGGTTTCGCCTCCAGCGCGGCCAGCAGCGCCGCGACCTCGATGCCTGTTGCGATGTGTTTAAAACTAGCCATTTGATTCCCCCGCTGTGATTGAGGCGGGATCATATGGCCGGTTTTTGAAAAACTTAGAATTTAGGCGGCGCGCTCCTGGTGGGTAAATTCAGGCGAAAAAAAACCCCCGATGAAGGGGGGAATTCCGATTGGAAGAAGTGCACTTTAGTCGGGCTCTCTTGTGATGAGATAGGCAACGAATACAATCAGGCCAAAAGCAATGCCATGGACCCAGCTGCTTCCCCACCATGCCTGCGCCGGGTCCTCGAAGGGAGCATATTGGGCGCCCAGCCGCGCGGGCTGTGATTGAGCCCAGTCATGGATCGCCGGCGTGAGAAATGCGGGAAACAGCGCGCCTAGCCAGACTGCAAACTTCCACCCCAACTCCAGAAGTGCCACAGCGCACCACCCCGTGAGCACAATTGCAGCGCCAAGCAAGAGAATCGCGGCGGAACGGGGTTCGACGCCCATCGTCGCTGCCATGCCGTGGACGAGCCGCCAGAGCCAGATTCCAGCCAGGACCATGAGGCCAAAAATGGTCCAGAAAGCATTTTCGCCGCTGTTGTTGTTGCTGTTGACCCGATTCATGGTTATCCCCTGATCATGTTCTTGCCAGGAATTCTATACCCGCGTTTTGCCCCAAACTTTGTTCAAATACAAATAGGAAAATTCCTACCACACTTGTTAGCCGCTATACCGTGGAAGGTTTCGGGTAGCGGGCCTTTACCGCTTCCACTGCGGCATTATATTCATCCATCTTGCCGCGCTGCCCCCGGCTTTGCCAGTACATCGCATCAGCCAAGTCAGCAAGCGGTGGGTACGCTGCGCGGCGCAACTGATCGACATCTTCGTTGTGATAGATAATCATGCCTGGATCTCGAAATTTGCGTCAAGGAAAGGAAACGCAACCACCCGCACGCGGTACCGGCCCGGAAGTTTGAAACTGAGCGTCGCGCGCCCGTCCCCGCATGGGTAGGTCTTGTCGTTGATGACCACGTCGCACGGCATCGGCAGCTGGGTCAGGTCGAGCCCGACCAGCAATGCCGGATTGGCCGGCCGGGCGTACTTGTGCCCGTCCCGCACGTAGTGGGTCCGGCCGTCGATGTCGCCAACGAACACCCGGTCCCCTTGCAGGGCAATCATCGACTTGGGCACGTCGCCATGGAACAGGACCCGGCCGTCGATATCGTATTTCGCAAATGTTGTCATCGCATTACTCTAAGTTTAAATTTCAAAATGCCCCCTTCATTCTTTTTATTTAAATGAGAAATACATAAATATATGTCTCCTAAACTCAACGCACGACAATCTGCTTTCTCAAAATTCAAAAAAAAACCTGCCAAACCGAAAGAGAAAAAAACCTTTTCTATCAGCGCTAAGATTTCTGCATTTTTTTCAATAATCGCGGCGTTCCTCGCATTGATAGGCACAACGCTCGCGTTGATAGGCGAAGGAGTGGCAATGGCTGTCGAAAGCACTGTGGAAATACCGCATCACCTCCTCATTGGCTCGTCATTTGATTACATTGAGTTATCACTCTGGGCGGCAGTACAAATGTTGAACAGCTTGACTGATAAGCCACCAGAATATTTATATATAGAAATATTTCTTGCGATTCTTCCCGCAACTATAGCCATGGTTGTTTTTTTCGTTATAATTATTATGAATCGGCACAACGTAGTGAGGCTCCAAAAGGCACGCTTCTATACTAGAATACTAGCTGTTTTTCAACCACCTAAACCAGCTGACAGCAACGCCATGCTGATCGCCAAAAGCGGATTGGTTGGCGCCGTTTTTAATGCCGGGTTCCCGGCTATATTGGTCTTGGGGTTAGGCATATTCTTTGGAGTCATTGGGCTTCTCACTACACCAACGACTATTGGATTGCAATTCGGCAAAGCTCACATTCAAAAGTACGTCGTATCGCCATTAGAATGCGCGCCGATTAGAAACCGAAACGCGCTTTTGAAACAGGTAGGAAAGAAACAGGTAGGAAATTCAAAAACGACCTACGCGCAGTGCGTAGCAGTTGCTAACGATCGCCGTGACTTTGGGCGAGGTCGCGTCGTCCTTACTACTTCGACAGCCATTATTTTATGGGACCCTGATACGGGCCATGGATGGCGTGTCCCAGTTAAAGACGCATCGATAGAAACTGTTGATTCGTTAACCGTGCCATCGAAAGCGACAATTAGTGGGATTTTGAAGGGACAAACTCTCTTGGAGGTTGAGCGAGGAAATGCGACCAGTTCACCAGCTTTACTACCGGCGCCAGGGACGCGCGTTATTAATAAATGATATCAGCCGTGTGGTCATCGCATTACTCCAAGTAGGGTGACGGACCAGTCGCCCAGGTCGTAGGTGCCCTGGTGCCACTCGTTATTGAACGTCACCGTGAATGTGTGGTGGCCCTGGGACAATCGAACCCTGGCCGATGTCGCGTGCGACAGGGCATACGTGTTGATGTTGGAATCGGACTGGTAGTGGAACTGGCGCCCGTCGACGTGCAGGATGACGCCGGTGTTCCCGCCGATGTTCCAGGCTGCGGCCTTCCACGTGACGAGCGCCACGATGTCGACCTCGGCCGGGTAGTAGGCGGCGATCTGGCCCACCATGCGCGTCGTGCCGGCCGAAATCGCGCCGCTGCCCGAGCCCGACAGGTACAGCGGGATGGTCACGGCGTTGTTGCCGATTTTAAGCGTGTCAACGGCCAAGTCGTCGATCTGCGCGCCGCCCACCACTTTCAGGGCCAGCTTGTCGCGGGAGATCGAGTATGCCCCTAGCTGGTAGCCGGTGATGCTGCCTTGGGCGACCAGATCGCCGCGCACGGCGACGAGCCCCGTTTTGGCATCGATCGCAAACGGCACGATTCCCGGCTTGCCCGGAGCGCCTACGGCGAAAGTATCGGCCAGCACGATGAACGACGATTCGGCCTTGCCCCCCGTAGACACGCTGGAATTGAGCGTGACGCCGGCAATGTAGCCGTTCAGATCGAGCTTGACGGCCCATTTGCCGGACAGGCCCGCAACCTTGTCATTCGTGAGGTTCACTTCCTGGCGCAGGGCGGCGTAGCTCTTGACCAAGCCGGTCGCGGGGTCCGTGACGGTCGCCTGCAACTGCTCGAACTTCGTCAGGGCACTCCCTACCGGGTTCACGGCAATTTGGGTGCCTGTCTGGACCAGCGCCTGATTGAGGCCCACGCGCGCCCACATGGTGTTGATCGCGCTGGCCAGGGCATTGTCGTTGTTGGTGCGCGTGGTCAGTTCGTTCTGCACGCCCACGAAGGACTGGTTCGTCCACGTGACGAACTGCTGCACGTACTGCGACATCGCCTCGTTTTGCGTGGAACGCACCTCGCGTTCTTCCTTGATCGCCGCACCGGCCGCGCCAATGGACGACGTGAGTGTTTCGGTCGTCTTCGCGAGCGACAGGTTGGTTTCCTTGATCACGGTGTCCACGCGCGTGACCGCGGCACCACGCGCCTTGGCTTCCTGCTGCAGCAGCCAGGCCGCGCTGCCGGGGACCGAGTCCGGCGCCTGGATCAGCGTGACGGCCGAGAACATATTGAGCCACGCCGGCGACGCCATGATCTTGTCCTGCAGCTTTTCGGCCAGGTCGAACATGGGGCTGCCCGGCTTGCCCACCCCCTCGATGATCGGGCCCGCCAGTGACTTCGCCAGCTTTCCCGCGATGGCAGGATCGTTCTGCAGGTCGCCCAAGGTCAGAAAAGCGTCGTTACCCGAGCCGACATCGCCGTTGCGCACCGCAATGCCGTTCGCCATGGCGCGCAACACCTCGCGCGTTTGCGGGTCCTTGACGGCCAGGATGGACGCGGTGGAAATTGGAGGTACGGATACGGCCATCTAGATCTCCTTCAAACCACGAATGGATGCCGCCGCGCGCAACCGCTTGAATCGTCCGGTACCGGAAATCTCAAACTTCCACCGGTCGGACGGTTCCAGCCCTGCATGGCCGTCGCGCGGCTCGGTGGGCAGATAGAAAATCGTCTCGCCGCTGGCGACGGTCTTGGTAAAACCCAGCCGGCCCTTCTGGTAGAACCGGATCGTGAAGTCGCCAGTGCATTCCACCTGGGCGACTGCCAGCACGGCCGGCGCGGGAAGCACGATATCGCCCGTGGCCCAGCGCAGGGGAAGCATGCTGCCGCCGCCGAACTGCCGCAGCGTCGCCCCGCTCACGACATACATTTGGTCCGATGTCGTGAGGACGGCGGCGGTGCTGGCCACCAGCTGCGGCAGGTCGGTCATCTCGCCCCCTTCGGACAAGTCGATCATGAACGGCACGAAGGCGCCGGTTTTGGAAAAGACGATCAACTTGCCGTCGTAGCGCGCGAACTGCATGCTGGCCAGGCCGGCGCCGCACCGCTCGCGCCAGACCTCACGCGTAAAGAAGCGATCGGAGAGCGCCATGCTGGCTGAACTGCCTTCAACGGCCACAATGCCGTCATGGCAGGCGTATAGAGCGCGGCCGGCGATGCTAATGACCGACCATTTCGACGCCCCGGCGTGCGCGATATCGAGCGGGATTTCGGCCATCGCGTCCGGACTGACCCCGGAAACTAGCGAAGGCTCGGCAACCGTCGTCACCAGCGCGCCAGCGGCGTGGACGTGGGCGCCGACAATCGTATGCGGGACCGTGATCATGTAGGCCGGTGGCCAGGACCAAGGACGGTAGGCATCACTGAACCACAGTTCCCGTCCCTTCCATGCACACAGGATGCCGTTCCCGATGTTGAAAAGGCCGGTAAGCTGTGGACTGGGCGGGTAGGCGTTCTCGCTTTGAAGCACCTCGTTGAGCGCACCCGCGCCAGTCGTGTCGACCGTCTGCACCTTGCCTTCGGTGCCGCTGATGGTCTTGACGAAGAAATATTCTTCACTGGCCCCGCCCTGGCGGTAGAGCCTTGCCCCGGTAATGGGGACATATTCCCCGGTGCCGTCAAACGCCACTTCGACCGTCACCTTGCTGTAGGTTGTCACGCCATTGAACGTGATCGCCTTCACTTCGATCAGGGCCGCCTCGCTGGGCGGCCCCTGCTCCTGATACACGTTGGCGTACGTGTAGGTGTAGGTGCGGTTTTCGGTACCGGTGACGACCGACGACTTGAAGGTGGCATCGGCCGCCTGCTGCGCGGCCGTCAGGCGCGCCTGATACGTGTCCGCTGGCGTGGCTTCGACGGTGGCGATCGGCCCTTTCGGGGCCACCGGGTGCTCGACGTTAATGCGGGGCGGTGTGGACGGCCGCGGCACGCCGACGCGGAAGCTGGTCGACGGCGGCGCGCCGGCGATCGTGGCCAGCGAGATCGGCGCGACCCGGAAGTCGCTCCCGGTGGTGTAATAAAGCCTGTCGCTGGCTGGACCGTTTTGGAGCGGGCTGACAACGGCGTCAACGTCATCCGGCCACACGTAGAAGCGCAGGCCGTCGACGCTGAACACCGAGCGGGCCACAATCGCCAGATCGCGCATCTTGAAGTCACCGCGCAGCGAGCGCAGTTCGTTGTAGCCGAAATCGATGTTCTCCGCGACCGCGGCCGCGTTGATGGGCAAGTCGGTCAGCGGCACGCGCGGAAGCAAACCGCCGAATTTGCGCAAGTTGATGGGAGGGCTCACGGGGTAACGTCCTTCGATCTGTTGCCGTTCGTTACGGCCTGCAGGTTGATGTAGGCTTCGCGCAGTCCGAGAGCCTGTTCGCGCCAGGCGAAGCAGGAACTGGCGTTGTGGGCATCGGCTTGGGCAATATCAGTAAGCGGAACGCCGGCGGGTCCACGGTCAGCGTCGCCGGCAGGTCCGGCAGGCTCATTGCTCCAGGCGGCGTTGTAGCTGCGCACGAAGCCAACGTTAACGCCATAAGCACGGCTATCCACAGCCGATACATAAACAGGTACTTGTCTTTCAATTTCGTCTCCTTTGACGTAGATCCGCTGAATGCGGTCGCGGTATTTCGTTTCGGTCTTCACCAACACTTGGACTTGGGCCTTGGCGACCTTGACCACCTGGGCGGCCTGCTGCCCGACGTACGCCAAGTGGGCCTCGCCGGCCTTGCGTTCGCCATGCAGCTGGCCGAGAAGGAAGAGGCACCAGCAGGCCGCCACCAGCAACGCGCAGCGCGCCCACAGCGGCACGGGCGAGAGCAGCGCGCCGGTCATGCCAGCACCTTGCGCGCCGTGTTGAACAGGGCCAGACGGTCGGCCAGGCCGTTGACGCCCCCGTTGACGCGCCGCGTTACCGCGACCTGATCGCCGCCATCGGCCAGTTCGTTCAGCCCGTGGGTTTTCCAGAACCAGCCGGCTGAACGACTGGCGCCCTCCGGCGTGACCAGCCAGGCCGAAATGCGCCCGAGCGGAATGCCGAAGTAGGCGGCGCACGCGGCGTAGTTCGCCGCGCCCGTCACTTGCATGAACCCACGCCCTTTCCACTTCTGGCCGTCGCCGTCCGCCCCAGGCGTGTTGCCAAGTCGTAGGGCGAGCCGGCCAGTGTCGTAGGCGGCGCCGGACGCCAGTTCCTCGACATAGCGCAGATGCGCCGATTCATGTCCCAGCTGGGCAATGAACGACGCCTGGCGTGCCGGCGTGCCGATGTCGAATTCCGTCATGGCCGCGTTCAGCCACGCAAGGTACTTGGCGGCGCGGGGCCGCGCGTAAGGCAAGATGCGCACCAGCTGATCGAGCGTCATGCTCCACCCCGCGCGTTGTGGACGATTGCGGCCGCATCGCGCGCCAGTTCGCCAATGTCCTTGTCTTCGCGGCGCCCGAACCAGCGCACGATGGCGCCCAGTGCCCACCATGCCGGCAGGCCGGCCAGCACGAGCACCGGTGCGGCGATGAAAACCACGCCCAGCGCCGGATCGACCCCGTACATGATCGCGATGTCGCGCGCGGCATCGAAGAGGCCAGGCCACCATGAGCGCACGGCCACGACCAACAGCGGGCCGCACAGGGTGGAAAAGATGATGGTGGTGCCGATACGAAGGAAGGCTTCTTTGCGGGTCTTAGGCCACATGAACATGAATCCCAGTGAAGTGGCGGCGGCGCTGGTGAGTAGCGGTACGCCGAAGAATTTGATAAGTGCGCCGGTTGCCGCGGTGGTTTCGACTGCCATAGGGTCCTTGAATGAAAAACCCCGCCGAAGCGGGGTTGGGTGTCACGTTCCGGCGGAGCGCGTACAGTGATCCTTGTCGATACGGTCTAACAGTCGACACAGGACGCATCCCCAAACACGCCTCTGGGTGCGCGCCCGGCCGGCACGGCCGCTGATGGTTTCGTCCTCGCTTCCATTGAACGCGGCATTGGCCAGCTGGTCGTAGGAAATGGCGATGACCCGCGCCTTGTCGCTGCCGACAAGGATTGCCTATGCCATGCGCACCACGGTCAGCGCGTTCGCGGCCTGGCCGAGCAGCAGGAAGCCGAACAGGGTCAGGCGCGTCATTGCGGCCACGCCATCGTCGGCATCATGGCAAGAAGGGCCACGACGGTCGGGTACTTTATTTCGCCGCGCAGCACCTGGCCCATGATGCTGTACGCCTTGGCGTTGCATGAGTCCATCCAGATCGCGAAGACCGTCGCTTCCTTCTGAAAGGGACCTGCGTAGCCCGCGCGCAGCGCGCACGTCAAACGGCTGTCGTAACCGCGTTCCGCAGCCTTGGCGTCGTACGTCGCTTCGAGCGCCGCGGTGTACTCGGCCTGGGTTGGCGCGACTGCGCCGTCGGACTGCGCCGGCCGCGCGGCCATGACATCCCAGCCGTCGCCGTTCCAGCGCGCGACCTGCGTGCCGGTGAGGATCGGCGGGGCCTGCGCGACCGAACGCTCGGGGAGCGGCCCCATTTCGTCCACCGTCACGCTGCCAAGGAAAATTCCGTATTCGTCCCGGATATGCAAAGTAATCATGGCTTCCTTATGTCTTGATGTACTGTTTGAATCCCCCGCCTGGCGACGCCAGCGTCGGCACGAGAAACTGGGTGCCCACGTCGTAGAGCACGCTGTAGACGGCCATGTAGGGGGCTTCGCTCATCGACAGCGCGAAATACGCGCCATCGCTGGTGTACGAGATATGCTGTACCCCTCCCCCGGGCGATGTGTAGCTGGGCCATTTCGTGAATGTCGTTCCTTCACGGGCGTACAAGGTGAGAAACGGCGTGCTGAGATGGCCCAGGGCGAGCGTACCGCCGTCGGGGGTGAATGCAATGGAGTTGCTCTGCCCTGCGGGCAGGACTGCAGGGTCGGGCAACCTTGTGAATTTGTCCCCATCCCGGGCAAAAAGACAGATGAAATTGCCAGTTGTCAGCGCACCGGCCAACACAGCGCCGTCGGGGCTGAACGCGACGCCGTTGACACCGCTCAGCCCCGAAACGGTCTGCTCCGGTAAGGCAACATAACTCTGGCCGTTTGGGGCGCGTTTGTAGATTGTCAGCGCGGTAGATGCCGAAGCCGCCACGGCTAAATACAGGCTGTCGGCGCTGAAAGCGACTGCAGTAGCATAACCTTTCGGCGCAGCAATCCCGACTGAGTAGAACGTTTCGCCGCTTCGGCTATAGAGGCGGAGGTTGATTCCGGTATCGTCCCCACACGCCAAAAAATTGCCGTCCGGGCTGAACGCGACCGCTTTTGACGTTCCGGCCGGATTGGGGGTCAACACATTGATTTGGGTAAAAGTATCACCGGACCGCTTGTACATTGCCAAAAATGGCGATGCCGAGTGCGCCACCGCCATCAAAGTACTGTCGGCGTTGAAGGCGACCTTGTACGTGAACGCGGTTGGCGGCACGGCCAGGGAAAGGCGGGTGAACGTATCGCCGCTGCGCTTGTACAGGATCAGATAGGGTGCGGTAGCCTGCGCCATGGCCAGAATTTGTCCGTCCGGGGTGAATGCGCACCCTGCGCTCGACGCTGCGGGCGGCGAGACAGGCGCGGCGAGCTTGACAATGCCGGCAGCAGCAGGGCCGACGGCGGCATACAGCGCGGGGTAGCTGCTTTTGAGGTAGGGCTTTCCATCGCATGGGAGCCAATCGGGTACCGCCATTTTGCGCACGGACGTCAGCAAATCGCCCGGGCTGTAATTACTGGCGCTGACGCCGAGGGCTGCGCGCGCAGCGGCCGCGTCGGCGGCAGTGATCAGGGCACTGCCCGTCGCGGTCTGTCCGGCCACTGCCTGCGCCATGGGGACGACGCCGGCAGGGCTCCCACTGGCACGGGTGTAGCTCAACATCGACCAGTTGCCCTTCCCACCAGAGAGCCATTCGGCACAGTCGCCCCGGGCGGTGAGGATATCGGCCCCCGTGGTTAGGATCATCGACACGGCGTTGTGAACCAGCGTCGCCGCATCGGTGAAGACCATGCGGCGCACTGCGCCAGGTGGCGCGGCATCGAACGTGAAGATGGACGCCACGCCGCTGACGATCAGCGTGTTGGCGCCCGCGTTGGCAATCGCCATCGACGATGCGGCGATCACGGGAATGGGAGCAGCTTCGTTCAACGCGCCGGTCAGCGCGCCCTGGTGCACCGGCAGGACCGCACCGGCGGTAAGCCGCAGGCTGACCGGGTCGCCGGCGTTGAATGCGCGTGGCGTGCTCCCCTCGACCAGCCGCTCCACCGTCAGCACATCGCCAGCGCGGGCGGTGCACTTGACGATTTCCCAATTCATTTCGATGGCGCCCACGCGCTGAAAAAGCGTGATCAGGAAGAAGTCTCCGTTGAGAGGGTTGGGGAACAGCGCCCCCTCCCCGGCCTTCAAGGTGATCGTTGTCGCCGCGGCGGTGATGCCCGCGGCGAGCACCGATTCGGCGTTGTTGGTAAAAAGCTGTGTCATCAATACTCCTTGACCTTGATCTTGAATTCGTCCTGCTTGATGCGCCCGTCGTCGGTTTCCGCCGTCACCGTCACCTTGTAGGTGACGCCATCGGTGCCACCGGCGATCCACACCTTCAGGGCCGATGACGACACGTTCTGGCGTGGTGACGTCAAACCCGGTTTGTCGATCGTGACTTTGACCACCCCGAGTCCATCGCCCGGGGTGAGCCAGTCGTCGTAAAGAACGTCGTAATCAAGCTTTTCAATCGGTTGCTTGGTAAAGGTGCCTAAACTCATGTCGCCCTCATGGTGCGTCGTTCAAATGGAGTGCGCGTGCTGCGGATCTCGCGCGTGATGTGCATGGTGCGGCTGGAGGGGGCCGCAACTGCGGCGTTCGTGGCCGGCTCGGCGTTCGCACCGAATACCATCGATGCCTTGGCTTCGCCCATGCAAATACGCACCCCGTCGGCGATCAGCGAGCCTGCCAGGTAGGCCGGCGCTTCCGCCATGCGGTACACCCACGGTGCCGGCGCCAGGTGAGCCAGGCCGGCCATGGTCGCGGCGCCTTGAAGGGCCAGCCGGCTATCTGCCGACAGCGTCCCCGCCAAGAGGAAGTCTGCTGCGCCCTGCAGGGCAAGGCGCGCGTCGGCAGTGCATCCGGACACGATCAGGACAAGCTGCGCCTCGCCTTGTATCGTGACCGTGGGCACGGCCGTGGCGCGCAGGCCGGATGCGAAATCGGCCTGCCCCGGGTGAGTCAACGTCGGTTGCGCGCTCAACGAGCTGGTGAACTCTGCCCGGCAACCGTCCGAAGACCCGACGGCCAAGATCCCGAGCGTGGACGCCATGATTGCGCCACCGGCGTGAATCTTCACCGAGTCGGTGGACGCGCTGAAGCTGGCCAAGGTGGCAGCGACGCCCATGGCCGTCCGCATTGCAGTGGCAATGACCGTCAGGCCGGAAGTGGCCGACGCGTAGCCGTCGCGCTCCGTCGTACCCTGCCCGCTTCGCTTTACGCTCGCTTCCGCATACACGGAGAGCGTACTGATACCTGTGGCGGCGTAGCCGATCGTGACCAGCGGGTCGGCGTGCGCGGTGAAGGCAGCGGCGGCGCCGGCGACGCCTGGGCGGATGGTCGTGCCGCCAGCGGCAAAGCCAAAAGCTGCGGTGAACAACACTTCCGTGTGCGCGGCCCGCGCGGTGAGGACCGCGTAGGAGATTGCGCCCGCCGTCGTGGCCAGCACCCATTCGGCCGACGCATAGAATTCCGGACGGACCATGGCGGCGCCCATCGCCATTCTCACGCCGCCGGCGTCCTCGCCGGCCGCCCAGCCAGTTGCGACAGCGCCCCCGTACTGCGTACGGGTCGCATCGGCGGCCAGGGACCCGGTGGCGGAAAACAGCGCTTCGCCAAAAACCGCCCGCGATGCACTTCCATTGACGGCCGCGCTGTTTAAGCCGAAGGAATTCATCCCTGGCTTAGTTCAGATTCGCGATCAGGGTGCCAGGGGCAAAGGACAGGACATCGCCCGTTTGCAGCGTCTTCGAGGACAGCATCGGCGCCGAGAACAGCATGTTGCCGGCATTGAGGGCGTCAAAGACGGCGACGTGCGTCACGGTGACGGCGGCACCAGTCACCGCGGGGAAGGTGATGGACGCCGAATTGGACACTTGCTGGCCGGCGCCGCCCGGTGCCGGCGCGGTAAACGCGCCAGTCAATTGACGTGTATACCACGTGCCCGACGCGATTTCGTTCAGGTTGCCCGCATCGGTCGGGTCGGCGGTACACAGCGCCAGGCGCAACGCCGCCGTCGGCGGAGCTACAAAATTCGTACCGCGCAGCAGTGCGTTGAGCACCGAAGTTTCGGCGTAAACGGATAATCCAGCCATGAGTGGCTCCTATAAATGTGAAATGGGTAAGTCAGGTGGGTGAAGCGGCTGCCGGCGCATTGCCTTTTACAAGGGCGTTGAAAGCTCCCCGGTGCAGGGCCGCGAAGCCGGCGTTTTCTGGCGCGTACTCGCTGTCCTTCTCGTAGGCGCGGTACATGAGGTAGTCGACCAGCGCGCCGACATAGCTGTCATCGAGCGCGATCGGGTCGCCCAGTAGTAGCGCGGGCGGGACCGCCTCGTAAACCGCCGTCACCGCATTGCCGCCAGGCGACGGGGGGTAGACATAGAAAGTCTTCGCGTCATCACCCGAAAAGCAGAAGTGCAGCACTTTCGTCTTGGCGCGCGCCGGCGAATGCCAGTCGGGGACCTGGGCGTCAAGCGCCTTGCGGGCAATGCGTGTGATCGCGTAGCCGTTGGCATTGCGGGGCACGTCCAGCAGCACTTTGCCGTCGCTCGGCAAGTGCTGCAGGGTCCCGGCTGCGAGCGTCACCAGCGTAGTGCAGACGAAGATCGCCGGGTTGATCAGGGCGGCCTCGCGCTGGCCGTCGATCAACCAGTCGAGCATTTCGGACTGGGTCCAGCGGATGTACTCGTGGTCCTGCAGCAGACGGGCAGCGCGGCCGATGACGGCGCCGGCGAGCATGGTTGGCATGTGAATCCTTGCGTGGTGGGGCGACAGCGTCGCCCTGGAGGTGTTCAGCCGAAGGCGCGGGGGCGAACGCGGCTCGTAGTGCGGCCGAATGATTGCTCGGCGCGAATACGCGCGGCGGTGCGCGCGATCTCGTAGTCCCGGGTGTAGAGGCCCGCCGCGGCCAAATTGGTGAACTCATGCCCCGCTATTCGCATCAGGCGCCCGACAACACCCTGTCCGATGTCGAAGGCATAATCCTCAAGCAGCACATCGGCGACCGTGTCGGCCGTGCGGGCGGGTCTGGTCGCCACCAGCAGCTTGATCGCCTGGGCGGCATCCTGCGTCGGCGTGGCGTCGAGCGTAAAGACGTTCGCGGCCGCCTGCTGAATGCTCCACGGCTCCCCGGTTCGCCCCTGCTGGGACGCCAGGTGCAGGTCCCCCGTCTTGCAGATTCGTAGCGGCCGCGCGTAGTACGCCGCTTCAAGGATGATCGTGGCCACGCTGCCCGCCGGGGTGTCGATGTCGTATTGCCGCTCCCCGCTGATCACATCGAGGGGATCGGTTGCCACCTGGGCGACAGGGGCGTGCGTGCAGAAGTCGATACAGATGTCGCGGATATGCTGTTCCGCGAGCGGATACGAACAACCGGTCACATAGGGCAGCACGTGCGAAAAGAAGTCGGAGAGGTTCGCCATGGCGACCGCTTATTTGCGCAGGTACTTGATGCTGTAGCTAAAGCGCTGCACTTCGCGCTCGATGGTGGCGCCGTTGGCGCCCGCCTCGTATTCGGTCATCGTGGCGTTTTCCAGGATGGCCGCCACTTCGATAGGCACGTCGCACGGGACACCGCGCGGCACGTTGAAGCCGTGGCCGTTGATGCTCAGGAAAACAGCTTGGCGGCCCAGCTCTCCGGCGCCGTTGGCGATCGTGACCTGGACCTTCTCGCCCGTCAGGTTGTCGCCGTGGTCCACGACAGCGATGTCGAGGCCCTTCTTGATCTCGACGGGCTTGGGGACGTCGTCGATGGTGGTAACGCTGGTGGTGTCTTTTGCTGCCATGGTGATGCTCCTGAAATTGAGGGGAAATGCAAAACGCCCGCCGAAGTGGGCGTTTCATGGGCTGGCCGGGGTTATGCGGTGACGGCGAACTCGCCGCGCACCATCCACTGGTCGTTGAGGATCACGGCGCCCTGCATCGCCTTCCACGCCACGCGGCCGCGCTGTGCCAGCGGGTCCGAATCGCTCGGCTTCGCGTTGACTACCATGGGCGTGAGCGCGAACATGCCCTTGAGCGCCACAACCGCATAGGCGTTGGTTGCGATGTACAGGGCCGGGTAGACGTCGGCCTTGACGCCGGTGGTTGAGGTCATCAGCCCCTTGTCGCCGCCGGCGTCGATGAATGGGACGAAGATGGTCGAGGACAGGTAGCGCACGTCCTCGACCTTGCCGATCTCGTTTTCGTACGGGGTCATCGAACCGTACTTCTCGATCGGCACGAAGCATGACTTGCCGTCTGCGCCCAGCATGTTGCGCACGTCCGACTCCATGTCGGGGTGAATCAGGCCGATGTAGCTTTTCGCGACCGGTTCGGTGCCGAATGCCGCCGTCGACTTGACCACCTTGGTGATGGGCTCGGCGTTCTGGCGTTTCAGGGCCTTGACAATCTTGCGCTGGACCGCCAGCGAGATCGGGGCGGTCACTGCCGCGCGCGTGGCGCCATTGGCGTACACCACATTTGTGCCAGCGCGCAGCACGCCGTAGCGCATGCGCTCGATCATTTGCGCGGCCTGCTCGCCCAGCAGGTCGATCGCTTCATTCAGGACGTTGTCCTCGTGGGTGTCTTCGATGATGTCCGTGATGGTGATCATCGAGCCGTACTGGGTCAGCATGCACGGCACATCGGTGGACGCCATGGTCTGCGAGCCAGGCGTGACGCCTTCGACCAGCGCCGACGGAGTGGTGTCCAGTGCCGAATAGCGACGGAAGACAATGGTCTTGGACGAATTGGCGGGAAGGGTCTTGGCCTGGCCGAATTTTTCGAGGCACAGGTAAGGGATGGCGCGTTTGAGCAGTTGCTTGTTCGCGTACGCGGCTGTACGCGGCGAGATGTCGCCGTAGGTGGTATTGCCCATGGAGTTTCCTAATAAGGGGGAATTGATAGCGGCGGGAGCCGCAGAGATGCGTGGATCTGTTGGGGCGCCAACAGCAGCGTTCACCAGTGAGATCCGCACTGGCACGGACCACTTTTTTAGTGTTCGTTCCAGGCCGCCGCGAAGTCGTCGTCGCCGGACGGTTCCTTGGGCAGGGTCAGGCCGCTCGACCGCACGCCTTCGGCGCCGTCGATTTCGCTGTCGTCCACGCCGCCGCCCTTCGATGCTTTGAAATCCGTAAGCATGTCGATGATTTCCTGCGTACTGCCGGCGTCGATGACCTGCGACAGGCGCGCCTGCTCGGCTGGCTCCTGACCGTCCTTCCAGGCGCTGAACTCGGACGATTCAACAACATCGGTAAAATCTTCATGCGCAGCCGCGATGGCCTTGAAGTGGTTGGCGTTGCGCTCGCCCTGCAAGTGCTGGATGACTTCGTCAACCGTGCTCGACAGTGTTCCCAGGCCTTCGCCCACCTTGTCGGCGCATACCTTGGCAATCAGCCGCTTTATCAGGTCCACGAATTCGGGTCCGAAGTCGTCCGCCAGGGCTTTTTCAGGATAGTCGTTGTCAGCGGCACCGACGGCGTCGGTGGCCGGGTCGGCGGCGCCTTCGCTTTCCTGGCTCTCGTCCACGCTGGACGTGTCGAGCGTCGCTTCCTTGGCCGCCAGCTCGGCCTCCTTGGCGTGCAGCTGCGCTTCCCCTTCCTTGAGGCGCGCTTCGTCGCCGGACGGCTGTGCGGCGGCGGGGGTTGCAGCTGGGGCATCGGCGGGGTCCTCGGCCGCGGCGCCGGCGCCAGCTTCATCGGCGAGGCCGAATGCCTCATCCTCGCTCTGCGCCGTCGGTTCGGCGTCGGCCGCATCGAACT
Source organism: Massilia scottii (assembly GCF_030846495.1). NCBI lineage: Bacteria > Pseudomonadati > Pseudomonadota > Betaproteobacteria > Burkholderiales > Oxalobacteraceae > Massilia > Massilia scottii. The sequence continues at coordinate 56,800 of NZ_JAVCWM010000031.1, forward strand.
CTGCAGCGAAATCGGCCGCGTCTTGTGTCTGTTGCTTTTGGGTGGTTGGCATGTGGTTCTCCTGTGGGATAGCAGAATCGGGCGAAAAAAATCCCGCTCGTGGCGGGTGCGGGAGATGTCCAAGATTCGATGGAACGGTTATGCACAGCTGATCGGCCGATCACGTTTTTTACCGTCAAGTTCAATTGACAGCCGCGGTCGGGAGCGTACGGGGAGCACTGATGACCTCTGAGACCCTAGCGGTCCCATGCCGGTCGAAAGGGAAGGCGCCATGACAGAACACTCGTAGTATTAACCTGCGCTACTGTGCCTGCAGTGACATCCTTCCAGGCGATTTGGTGGTTTGATAATCGCTGGCCGTTTCACTGAGACTACGATGAGCAAACGAACATGGAAGGCACCGGCTCTTTTTCTTGCATGCCTCTGCCCGCTTTTAGCCGCCGACTTGTTACGGACCGGGATAATGTACTACTACAGCTTCGACTGCGGATTTTGGCCCGTATTTTTAGGGTTGATGATGAGTTTTAACATCTTGTTTTCAACGTGCTCATTTGCTGTCGTGCGAGCACGACACTACGGCGCTACTTTAACTGCGCTGCGCTTCCATGCCGTCCTGGCATGTGTATTGGTCGTGCAGACTCTGACATTCTATACAGTGCGGCCCGACTGGCGCGCTGTGAATAATGGGTTGCGCTCCTTGACCCCACTAGAACGTGTGGTCCATAGCGATTTGACGATGTTGACCATATACATCGCGGCTCTCATTCTGTGGATTGTTTGGTCGAGCAAACGTAAGGCAGTGCGTCCGGAGGAGAAATGAACTTTCCACTGTTGCATAGGGACATTTATGCTAGAGCTGGGGAGAAAAGGGAAAACGGAAAAAATAGCACGCTAAGCCGTGGACACGACTTTGACAGTCGCCCGGATGACAGGTCGCTTCCGCCCCAAAGCAGACGTTGCCAAGCCAAAGATTGGATGTCATTTGGTCGCAGAGTCCCGCCTTGGCTCAACTTTGGATCGGCGCCATTATGCCCAGAGCAAAGGCATCTGTTAAGCAGCCGCGTTTTAGGAAATTGACTCATCTTGCTCCAGCTCTTATTTGCATTGCTGCAGGTTTCGGTAAGACCGCCAACTCCTCAACCATTACTCGGATTCCTGAAAAAAGCCTTGCTATATGGGGGTAGTTCAATTTTTCCGGCGTGTCATCTTTGGTATGGTAATGCGGATACCGGAAAATCGCAGTGTCGGTAATCATTAATGCCCGGTAGTCGTTAGTCCAGAACGCGCTGTGGTCAGACCAATCTATTCCTTTGATCCATGGGAATGCTGCAATTCCCTCGGACGGCAGATGCGAGCTTTTTCGAAAAGTAGAGACGGTCTGTTGTACCAGTTCACGCGACCGCAAGTCGCCAATGATGGCAACGAAATTCCCAACATCAGGAAAAAACGGCTTAAAGATGATGGGATACCTCTGGCTACCGGGCGCATCACTGTAGTATCCGATCGTCTCAAGACTGAGCATCGCCACAATATTCTCTTTTCGCGCGCGCGAACGGTTCGCATACACAAGGCTCCCCATCGCCGTTGTGCTGAAATGAGGAGGCTCTTCATTTGTGAACAGAACAAATCGTAGCGTCCTTTCGGGGCGTGCAGTTCGGAAGCGGCGTGCAAGTTCAAGCACCATTGCAGTACCCGACCCGTTATCGTTTGCCCCCGGCGACCCGTGCGCGGAATCATAGTGCGCCCCGATGATGACAATCTCGTCTGGCGTGCTAGTTCCCTTAATCTCCACTTCCAGGTTCCACACGGTTTCGTCGTCAGCCTGAAAAACTTGCTTCTCGACCTTGTATCCGTATCTCGAGAGCTCAGCATCGATGTAGTCGGCGGTTTCTCGTAGCGCTCGAGGCGTGCGCGTATTATGTTCCTTACTAGCGATGGTCACGACGTGTTGGCGAAGGCGCACAGCCAGCTCTTGCTCGATGGGGGTTGCGAGTGCACTTACTGTGCCGCTGCTTTCTCCAGGTACATCTAGCATGTACCAAAGCATGGACGCAATAGGTGCCACGACCAGAAAAATCATGCGCAGCGACAGGAACAGCCAGCCGCGCCTAGTTACGGGAAATATCCAAGATGTCTGCAATTGCATGAGTCGAATCCCATTTATTTTCTGTATTGCAGGAATAGCCGTGTTACCTACGCGTGCAGCAATAAACACCATCGCCAGCAATTCGACGCGATCCGCCGCCACCAATTGAACTGGTTCATAAGCGCCGCTTTGAGAAAGTTAATCGGTAATTTTACAGTCAGTGTCGTGCGTAGGTAGATGACCACATTATGTGAAAAATACATCCATTCGAACGACCGCTTTTGGCCGGGTCCTGTCGATTTTCCTCGACGGCGAACTGGCCCCCATCGGCTCGGCGGCTGCCGCCCCAAAGCCGACTGTGGTTGGCCGACTAACGTCCCAAGTCGCTGTCGTTTACTTGAGGCGCGATCTATACGTGTCGCCGTCGGGATCAAGTTCTTTATGTTCGCGAACCACCGGAAGTTGAAGCTTTAATCCAAAGATCAATCATTACATTTTCCAGGCCATGTAAATGCAGGGCGCGCTCCGGTTCCGGTAATAGCAGGACGAAGTCGTTCGCTTCGTTCTGGCGCGTATGGTGGCTGCGCCCCTTCGCTTAAATTTGTACTTCATCTAGCGACTTGCCCGTTTCGATCCACTCCTTGACCCAAGCAGGCTGGCGCCCGCGGCCGCTCCACTGTTGAGCGGCATCATTCGGGTTCCGATATTTCATCACAGAAGGGCTCGCTTTGGGGGCTTTTGGAGATTTGATGGTGACAAGTTGCGCGGCAGATATGCCGGCATTGCGGGCGATATGTAGGATCTGCTCCCTCGCCTGACTGACACTAAGGAAATGACGCTTTTTCAGTTCTTCAATTAATTGAACCTCCAGCGCCTGAAGCTGGGAAATCGAGTATTTAGAAAAATCTTGCATGTTGGTCCTTGCGAGGATAGTTGAGCTCAGCAGCATTGTATATTGGTACTTCCGCTACCGCCCCATAGGAGTCGTACAGGTCGATGCTTGCTTACGCACCATGATTTTTTATGGCTTCCACAAAGCGTTCATAATTCGCATGGAACTCATCGTCGCTAACGTGCTTAGCAAGAAATGTGGTGTAGAGCTCGCGCAAGGCAAACTCGTCACCTTTATCCGGGCGTGCAACCCCAAGGTCATCAGCCATCCAGTTGTAGACATCAGATACGTCCGCACCGTACCGGCATGCGCTGTAAATGAATTTGCCGATACGTTCATACTCTTTTTGGGTCGTCATAGAAGTCTTTCTGTCACGCCTGTTTGGATTCTCAGATGTCTGTTCTGGCCGAAATCGGCCTGAAGCAGCAGAATAGCAGATTGCTACGCGGAGAAGATGACATTGTCACGACCGGCAGGAATCGACCCGAAACAGACGTTTCAACTGCTTGAGTGTGCGAGGTTATCCAAAGCCCGAATTCCTTCAATCCGTGGTTCTGTAAGCCAGAGCGAATCGACTAGCGAAAACACTCGGTTCGCTAACGGAGTACCGACGACGTCTTCTCGTTCAAGCGCTTTGCCGCAGAGGCTGCGGTCATCCGCAGGCCTTCTTTTCCCGTTGGCGACCATAAACGACCCGCCACCAAGTCGAGGCTGGTATAACAAGGAAACCAACACGCGATCAGTTGGCGAAGTTCCATCTCCCCATGGTCCAATGACCATATCGAAATTGGGCATATGCTCCGGCTCGTCAATTGTCCACTGCACGAAGTAGACAGCCTTCGCTCCAGACGAGTCCGCTAAATCTCCCCAGATAGTCTTGGATTGCTTACCGCAGCAATCGCAGTGTCCCGTCGACTCGTTCCAAAAGTTCGCCCGCACAATGTATTCGCTACTCATGATTTCCCTGTCAGCGGGTTTGAGTGAACGGCCCCTCTTGGCCGAAAGCTGCCTGTCGGGAAACAGGTGTTTTCCGACGTCGTGTTCTTGTCTGTCCCTGTGCCAGCTTCGGCTCTAGTGCCGGTCAGTACGTTAAACCATGTCGGATTGGTTGAGTAATCGAAAACCGTACTTTAGACCATTTCCGTCACCGTGGCGATTGCTCAACCGCAACTTCCGAGCTTAGCGTGCTATTTTCTCCGTTTTCCCTGTTCGTCCCGAGCTGAACATAACCGTTCCGTTGCACCTCACACCCCGGGAATTGCGGTGAGGCTTACACCCTGGCTGATCGGTGCGCGCTGCCGGTGCGGATCATGTCGCGCAAGGCGTTGAGCTGGGCCAGCGCACCTTGCTTGAATGCAAGTTGATCGGCCGTGACGGTGGCAAGATCGGCATAACACCCTTCCGCCAGCGCATCGAGCAAGCCCAGCAAGACTCTCGTTTCCGGCATAGCGCGAAATTCGAGCAACGCGGCCGATTCGCTGGCAATCACCGCCCGCAGCTGTTCCTGAGAGCGCATCATTCGATTGCCGCCGTCTCGATGCCGGCATGCTCGCCGACATTGGCGCCGATCTGGCCGCCGCGCGGATCACGCTGCGCGGCCAGCTGCTGCGGATCGGGAATCGCCGGCTGAGCGGCACTGGGTGGCGCCGATCCGGCCGGAGTGGGCTGGCCGGGGGTGGAGTCGACCCAGCCGGCCGATTTCAAGATGGCGTCCCCTGCCGGCGCAATCTCCGGGCGCTCCGTCGCCACACCGGCGGCCTGCATGCCCGCATACGCTGCGTCCACGTTGGTTTTGGTGGCGATTGCGTTGATGCGCGTGACCTCGGCCGCGAGCTTGGCGACCTCTTGCGTTATCTTCTCGGCCCCAAGCATGGCTACCTTCATCTGTAGCTCCTGCATTTGCTGCTGCTGCGCGGCCGCAGCCTGGGCGGCGTCGTTGTTGCGCTCGGCCTCGACCTCGTCCTCGGTCTTGATGATGCTCGACAGATCGTGCGCTTCGGCGCGCTGTCGCAGCAGTTCTTCGCGCTTGATGTAGGGGGCGTCCTCCGGTGTGAGGGTGGCGGCGAAGTTGTCCAGCTGCTGCGCGCGCACTTCCTTCGCCATCAGCGACGCCGTGCCGCGCGCCTTGATGTCGAAGTCGCCCTTGCAGCTGTTGTCCGGATTGAACTGCATGTTCCACTTGTACAGGTCGCTAATAAACGGCCTGGTCACGCCCTCGTCGTAGTTGGTGATCAAGTCCTTCATCACGATGGAGGCATTCGCCATCAGCATGGACATGCCCGATGCGGTACCGGCGGCGCCCTGGGTGGCATTCTCCCCCTGCATGTAGCGCGGGATGGCCGTAACGTCATCGGCATTCTTTTTGAACATTTCAACAATGGGCAACAGTTCTTCCAGCCCGTTCGGCACGTTCAATACCCTGATTGCGGGCTGGCTGGCGTCCTGCCCGGCGCGCTTCCAGATCTTGAACGGGTACATATCGTCCGCGTCCTCCGCTGGCGACAGCAGATTCATGTTCACCTCGATCTGTGGCCCGGCCGACAGCGCCGCGTTGTCGAGCACCATGCGCGTGGCCGCGTTCACGGTGGTCTGGTCGTCGCGCATGATCGAGGCGAAGCCGTCGCCGAAGATGCTCGTTTCGTCCTTGTCGGCGTAATACAAGTGGTACGGGTAGGTGACGCCATTGATCGGCTGCAGGGTGATCTTGATCACGTCCCCGTCCGGGAGCATCCATACGTTCGAGAAAAACGTCTCGTGCATGCGGTCCTGGGGAACGACCACGCCGGCCTGCGACAGCAGCTCGCCGCCGATCCAACCCCAACGCTCCACTACTTCGTAGTTGCCGTCGTGATTGAGTTTTGCCGACTGGCGCTCGCCGATCTGCCGGATCTCGTTGTCGTACGCACGCGAGGTTTGGGCCCCCTTGGGGTTGGCCAGGATATAGGCGCGGATCTTGGCGCCGTTGAATGCCTTGCGCTTGGCCAGCGCGGCGAGCGCGCCGCGCGTCATAATGTGCTGCTCGAAGACATAGCCGCAATCCGACAGCTTGGTGGCGGACATATCCGGGTAAAAACGCCACAGGGGTACGTAGGCGACGAAGGGCACGATGTACGACTCGGTCTTCATCACCCAGTTTCCATTGACCCGCACAAACTTCTGACGGGTCTTGCGCTCGACCAGCGGAGCCTTGAGCACGCCAGTGCCGTACAGGTGGCCGCTGTGGAGCACGTCCCTGGCCGTACTCTTGTACTGGGCCTCGGCCAGCTGGTCATCCATGATGCTGGTCATCTTGTCGGCCGCCATCTTGACCAGCTTGGCGACCGCGGCGTCCAGTTCGCGGCGCGTCGGCACCGCCCCCGTCTTCGCCACCATCTGGCTGATCAGCTTGCGCCTGGTATCGCGGTCGACGGATGGGACGGCGGTAGGCTCGGCCGTCCAGTTGCGGTCGGACGTGGTCGGGAACAGCAGATCGGCGACGCGGGCGTTAGCGGTTTTTACCTTCACGCGCGTCAGGCGGACAAAAGCCCTGGAGCGATTCTTTCCGAATTTCGCTTCCACGTCCGGATCGTAGAGCCCGCGATACTGGCGCAGATCCATGAGCCAACGCTGTTCGGTTTCGCGCCGGTCGAGCACGGCCTGGGCGAATTCGGCCAGAAGCGTGACGCCGAGCGTGTCGAGCGCCACGTAAGCGGCGTTGTCGTCGCGGGCCATGCCCTCGGTCGCTGCCCGCACATATTCGTCATGCGCGGTATCTACTACATCAGTCATTAGCGTGCCCATAAAAAAAGCCCGCATATTTGCGGGCCGGCATGTACAGTTTTGTGCATTTTTGTATACTCTGTCCTAGTGCCTCAAAGTGGCGATAGCAGGCATAGAGGAACAACAAAAAAAGGTTACAACATAAACTCGGATTAGGGATTACGTTTTCCGGGACCAATAGCACTGGTTTCTAGCCGGCGTTCCGAACGCATGTCAAGTAAATCCCGAGCTAACTGAGGATCGACCCCACGCGCGCGCAGCATTAAAAACGCGGGTTCAAATCCTAAATTACGCTGCAACCGAAATGCTTCGGTAAGCACCGCGCTTGTGGAGTCATCTGTACGTCGATTTGTTGTCATTTATCGTTCCATGGGAGTAGAGCGTCACCCGGCGACGCCTGAAGCCTAACGCAGCGACGTGGAATTTTATCACTGGTCCTATAAGCATTGTAATATTGATCTTTCAATATCCTGCACGCGATGCTGCTCGCTGTTGCGGATGCACACTTCGATGGCCCGAGTCGCCGCGTAGCGCACGCGGCACGACCGCTTCTGCAAAAGTCATGGCAATGGCATCGGCGCCGTCTGGTGAGCGCATCTGCCGCTTCTTCATGTCATCCTTGGCCTCAATGAGGCGCGCACCGTTCGAGGATGTCTTGTAACTCGGGGCGGAAATATCCGCGATCATGGCGACATCGTTCGGCAAGCGGTTGGGCCCGTCCTCGATCCACTCTTTGAATCGATACCAGATCTCGGCGCGCTTGTTGGCGTACAGCTCTGGATCGTCGGCCCTCGCAGCAGAGTTCACGCCGATGACGGACACGCCCAGCTCCTTGAGCCGGTCCACGATCCCGGAACCGATCCCGATCTTGTCCACGAAAATGGCGTCGGGCTGCATGTCACGGTAGTAGCCAGCAAGGATGCCGGCCACCTCCATCGGCCCTTTCTTCTCGTGGTACTCGATGCGGAACACGGTGCGGCCGTGGCGGAAGGCGATCGCCGTCCTGTCCGGGCCGTATTCGGCCGGATCGCAGCCGATCACGAAGGCGCCGATGCGCTCGCGGTAGGTGCTGTTGACGGCCGCCATGACGCTCGTTGGACTGATCAGCGGGTCGGTGGTGGCCGAGCGGAACGCGAGCGCGGCCGTCGCCGGGTACTCCTGATCGAAAAGCCACTCGAAGCCCTGGCCGTACGTGATGACTTTGTTCTGGCGCCACGCCATCTGCTCCATGTCCAGCCCGTAGGCGTCCATGTACTTCTGATCGTCGGCCGTGACGATGAAATTTTCCGGCACGGTCGCGCGGTACTCGTCCTGCCAGAACCAAGGCACGAAGATGGCGATGTACTCGCCGATCCCCGCCTCGGCGTCCTGCCACATGCTGTGAAAACCACCGCCGGTGCCGTTGGCGGTCGATTCGATGATGATCTCGGTGTCGTCCAGGTCCGCGATCGTGTTGCCCAACCCGGCCATGTGCATCTGCGCGTTTTTCCAGAACGCGAATTCGGACAGGTGCGCTACCTGGGCGGTGTTGCCCCGGCCGACATCGGCGGTGCCGGCGGTCGCCAGCTTGTATCCGCCGTCGAGCTTGTCGAAAACCAGCTCCTTCGAGTTGGTCGCGCTCGTGGACGGAGCGAACGGGTTGTGCCCGTGATAGCGCTTGACCATCTTGAACAGATTGTCGGTCGCCTTCTGCTCGTGCGCCACGATGAAGGCGGACCTACCGAAGTTGATGGACGAGATACAGTAGAAGCGCGCGCCGATATACGTCGATGCCCCCTGCTGCCGCCCTTTGAGGATGATCGCCCGGACCTTGCCGATCTTCCTGCGCTGCTCCTCAATGCGCGCATGAATGTAGCGCTGCGCCCGGTTGAATTTGAGCAGGACCTTCTTGCCGGCCTTGTCCAGCACGTACATGCACGTTTCGCAGTGCAGCTCGATATCATCGCGCAGCGCTTCGATGGTGGCCTCGATCTCAGCTTGGCTAGGCGCCGCCATTTTTCGCCATCACGCGCTTGATCACGTCCTCCACGCCGGTGCCGATCTCGTCTTCCTTCTTCTCGTCCAGCCCGAACGCCTGGCGTTCCATGGCAATAAGGTTGCGCAGGGCGTCGGCCAACGTCTTCATGGTACCGGCGCGGGAATTGAGGGACATGACCTTCTCGAACAGCTCAAGGCGCCTGTTAACGCCCTTCTCGTCCGGTTCGCACAGCATGGCCGCCAAGTCGCGGAACAGGTCCGCATTGTCCGTCTGAACTTCGAGTTCTTCGAGCAGTTGCATCGATAGGCGCCGGGTGCGCTGGATGTCCGAGCGGTGCGACAGGATGATCTGCGACTGCATCGCCGCATTGACCTCGACAATCTCGCGCTCGCGCGCCGGCGACAGCGGTTCGGCGGTCGCCGGCACGACGGATTGCTCGACAAGCGACGTCGCCTTCGCCCGAATCTTGACGCCCAGGTGCCGGCTGATGTTCAGCTTGGCGAAGCGCTTGTCCATGGCCGCGCGTGAGACGCCGTGCTCGACCGCCATTTGCTGCTTCGTCTTGATGCCCGCGCGCCAGTCCTTTTCGACCAGATCCCAGTCGATGACCTTCTTTTCCTTGGCCATGGGTCAGCGCGCTTTCTGATATTTGCCCTGCAAGGTGCCGATCGAGTCGACGCCGTCGTGTCCCAAGGCCCAGCTACGGGCGAACTCAACATCTTCGATGTCATCCTCGGGCACCTCGGCGCGCAGCCAGGGCGCCGCGGCGTTGCGCACCTGGTAGAGCGTGGGCTGGCCCAGCTCGTCCACCAGGTCATGCGCTATCGGAATTACTGGTGGCATCACGAACATCCAAAAAAGAAGCCCCGCACGCATGACTGCGCCGGGGCTGTGCCTCAATGTTCAGGCAAAGGTGGAAGGGATGACTGGTGCAGCCATGAAAAAAGCCAGCGGGACGAACGTCGCGCTGGCTCCAATCTGCTGGATGCCCGGTGGCAGGCCCCGCCCTATCTGGACGGTGGCGCGCCGAGAACATGAATCTGCCGCCTGCCCCGTGGCGGGCACAACGCCGGCGAATCGCCAGGTGCGTCATGCCCGCCCGACGGCGAGACGACCCGATGTCGTCCTCTTGAAAGCGCCCGTATTAAAAGCCCTTTTCGCAAGAGTCAGTTTTTCAGACTATCGAATTGGAGCGAATTTTACGGCTTTTTGCGCAAGTTTCGCCATGCCTATTTCGCGCAAAATTCCTTGCGCGCATAGATACGGCGGGAAAAACAGCGATTTTTCGCGCAACGTAAATTATGTTAATACAAATTGACATTGCGCCATTGTGGCGCCACAATGGCGCATATGAAGAATTCGATACTCAAGCTCGCTGTAACGCGTACCCTAGAACGCTTGAACGTAAGACTGCATCAAGAGACCCTTGAAGCAATTGACAGTTCGCGCGCGTGCCGTGTCGGTAGTGTTTCAAGAAACACATGGATTGCGGAGGCGATTCAAGAAAAACTTGACCGGGATATAAATACTAATGATCAGCTAGGAAGCGGCACTTATGAATAATTTTTATGAGTTCTTCGCGGGTGCAGGCATGGCCAGGGCAGGCCTAGGCATAGGCTGGAATTGCCTGTTTGCGAATGACTTTGACCACAAAAAAGGAATGACCTATCAAGCCAACTGGGGAACGTCCGGCGAGTTAAGAGTCGGCGATATTAAACAGATTGAGCTTGCTGACTTGCCAGGGCTTCCGGATCTTGTTTGGGGGTCTTTTCCCTGTCAAGATCTTTCTCTAGCGGGCGGCGGAGCCGGCTTGCGAGGTGAGCGGTCTGGTACGTTCTACCCTTTTTGGGACGTCATTAAGAGTCTCATCGAAGATGGACGAGGACCGAAGATAATCGCTCTAGAGAATGTCTGCGGGGCGCTCACTTCTCACGAAGGCAAAGACTTTATAACCATCTGCGATACATTCGTTAAAGCAGGATATAGACACGGTGCGCTAGTCATCGATGCGTCATTGTTCGTCCCGCAATCTCGACCACGGTTATTTTTTATTGGTGTTAGGGATGACGTCGAAATTGAACCGAATTTAACTTCACCAGGTCCGATTGAACCTTTTCATACACGGGGCTTACGCAACGCATACGAAGGTATTTCGAACAAAGCAAAGAAAAAATGGATATGGTGGAATGTCCCGACGCCAGCACATCGTAACTCCACATTTGCGGATCTAATCGAAGAACGCCCTGAAGGTGTGGCTTGGCATACTAGTGCAGAGAGCGAGCAGCTTATCGGAATGATGTCACCGATTAATTTAGCGAAGCTCGAAGCAGCAAAACGATCAGGACGCCGGATGGTAGGTTGTGTCTATAGACGCACTCGTGTTGAGGACGGAATAAAAGTTCAACGAGCAGAGATTCGGTTTGATGATGTTGCTGGATGCCTACGTACGCCGTCGGGCGGATCAAGCAGGCAAGTCATTGTTGTTGTCGAAGGAAAGAAAATACGTTCTCGCCTTATTTCTGCTCGAGAAACCGCACGCTTGATGGGCCTTAGCGACAACTACAAACTGCCGAAAAATTATAACGAAGCCTACCATTTAACGGGAGATGGCGTTGCCGTCCCAGTTGTTCGTCATCTTGCTCAATACGTTTTTGAAGCACTTGTACAAACCAGAGCTACAATTACGCATCAAGCTGCTGCATGAGTATTATTCCCTGCGAACAGGATAAAGAGCTTAGAATGCAAATCGAGAGGTTTGCTGAAGTTTTGAAAACTGAAGCACATAAGCTAGGCAATCATGGTCTTGATGAAAAAGAATTTTATAATTCGGGATTATTTCGTGGTGCGGTAGAACGAGTACGCGGACAATTTTCCGCGACAATGCGCAGTAAACGTGAGTTCGTGCAACATGTCCTGAACCATATGGAAGATGGTGGGTACATCGTAGGATGGGACCAAACAGATGACTCCAATCGAAACGATTATTTGGTGCGGTTAAACAGCGGAAGATCGGCAATAATTGATTTAAAGGGTTGTTTAGATGGTAACAATACGAATATTTTTGAACGTCCGCAAGATGCTGATGAATTTATAATTTGGAGCATCTGTACCAATCTGGGTGCCGATCCGAGGAAAAACACTTGGTCAGGGATTCATACAAGGCTCGGGGCCGAAATGATTTCGCGCAACCAACGGGTCGATGGACTGGTTGTATGGGATATGATGTGTGGAACTATTGGACGGCCTTGCCCAAAAATCGAACTTAGCTCAGCTCGACGCATAACAGATATCGGACCATTTAGAACGCCGCCGGCATGTGTGTATTTATTCCCGTCTTTTATACCCAACGAGAAAGCCCAAATTGCTGAAGCTCAAGCAATAAATGGCGTAGAGTTGATTGCAGCCTTCCATCTATGCTTTCAAGGAAAAGCGGAAGAAATTAACTACGTCGATTTTAATCTTTCTGCGCAGGGCGGTGAGATCGTAAGAAAGACAACTGTTCGTCGTGGTGGCATTATCCAAAAACAGTCCGAGATGGTCGCAATTCGTCGCGTTTAGCTGTTAGCATAGATTGCTTTGCAGCTTAAACGCCTATTTTTTTCTCATATATTTAGTTGCCCCTAGAAAAGCGGTCAAGCGAGTTTCTAACTCAGCGCGATTTCTTACTTTAAGTTCGCATTCCCATACCACCGACGTTTCCCATCCTGCACTCTTCAGCTCGTCCATTGAACGTGTATCTCTGATTTGATTTTTAGCAATCTTCGCCTCCCAATATTCCGCGTTAGCTTTCGGTTTACGGATGCCGCGTTTGCAATTGTGCCCATGCCAAAAACAACCGTGTACGAAAATAACTTTACGGCGCTTCGAAAAAACTATATCGGGTGAACCGGGCAAATTATTACAATGAATTTGATACCGATAGCCTAACGCGTGCAAAGTTTTTCGAATAATTAATTCCGGCCTCGTGTCTTTAGAATGCACGGCCCGCATGATTTGTGAGCGTATATTGTCAAATTTCGTCATTACCTTCACTCTCAACTGACGATGCGCCTCCTAATGCCTCATAGCGACGCTGTGAGAGCCACTGGAGACGCTGGGCTTGAACTAGCAAAACTCGTCGAAGTCCCCCTTGTACTTTTCTTTCTGAAATGACCTGGGCGACTCGAGAGATGATTAGAGCTCGACGTGCAATGCGAAAGTCTGGGTGGGATCGCAAATCATATACTCGATCTGATACGACACGTCCACGGAACGAAACAGGAATTGGAACAATCTCAGAGCCAGGAGGTGGGTCTTTTTCATTTAAAATCGCCTTAAAATGAGACTGGGCTACAGCAAGTGCAGTCACCATTCTTTCTAACGTGTTTAAATGATGGCGGGCCATAGAGTCTTTGCTCGGGATAGACTGGTATTCAGGAAGTGGCCAAACTTCTATTTCGAATACCTCGAAGGGATCAAGAACCGACATCGCAACAGCGTCGGTTCGTTGGTTTGTAAGGTGACGCCGAATTCTAGTACGGAGCATTTCATTTGTTTGACCTACATAAATTGGCTCTCCGTCGTAATCAAAAAATGCGTAAACTCCCCACTTGAAATTACCCACCTTCATCATTTGTCCGGTAATCGTGTTCAGGAAAAATGAGTCTAAGTATCTGGCAAGATTGACTCGAAGATCCTCCGTTTCGAAGGGAGGAATATTAACGTAGTCCGAGTTTCCAAAAAGCAAAGGATTCTCCTTTCAACTAAATTTATGTTTATTAAACCGCGGGTTATTTATTAAGTCGCACCAACATCTTTCCCTTCGACGTTAAGAACGCCAAATCTTTGTTTCAACTCTTTCTCAAATGCTGCGAAATGACGCATCCTCTGCGTCCGAACGAACTAAAAACAGCCCTACGGTTTCGCGCCATATTTTAATCCGGGTATCCCTGTATTTTCCAATATCTAAAGCCACCACATCGATAAGTGTAGTTGCCTTCACTAACAATTTGTCGAACTCATGAGGCTCCCAGCTTCTCTCGATCGAAAAAGATAAACCCTTATCAAACTGAAGAAAATCGTCCTCGTCCATAAATGGGGACCTCGAAAAACCTACTGCGCGACGCAATTTGCATCCGGCGATGCTCACCGTACCTTCGTACGGCTGCGCTTCTCGAACACGACTTACGCCGCTCGCGACGGTTTTTCGAGGTCCCCAAATATCTTGGAGACTGCCGCCTCGAAATATTGAAGGACTTCTATTACCTGATCACAGTGCATCACGGCGGCGAAGTGATGCCCTTCGCGCCAGTGGGTGAGGAGTTCGCCTAATGGTGGCGAAGCAGGCCTGGGCTCCTGATCGCGCGGACATCATTTTACATTCAACACACCCCCCACGTGAGGAAGGAAACGCCCAGCTTCCATCCGATGCTTGTTACTTCCACTCGTGCTTTCAACGAGAAGGCTGGCATCGTAATGGGGTTCCCATGACGCACGCCGCATCGAACGCGGACAATCAGTTCGCCGTGGCCGTCAAGGGTCCAAAAGACGAGGTTGAAGATATCCTCACCTTTCAGCCAAAGTCATTCGACTGGCGCACGCGAAGCTTGTGAGCATCCTTGGGGCAGTGCCCACGCCACCGTACTGGAAGATGCGCTGTCCAGGCTGGGCATGATCTGCGGCTTCAACCACCCCTAGCGCATTTTCTGGATGCCGACAGGTCGTAGCGCGGTTTCGTGGTCGACGTCGCGCGGAATGAATTCGGGAGAGGTTACACGAAAAGGTGAGTGCAACTTTTCTTGTAACCTGATTTTGTGTAACTTTTCGGCCCCCTCAACAGGTCCCGAATTTTGACAAAATAGCCTAGTCCGAGCCGGTCCGGCAGCTGCTCGACACGGCCCGGCGATGCGCGTGTAATGCCTTGATTCCTTGGAAAATTTTAGCTCCTCGCGGCGCGGCGGAATAACGACTTCCGCACCCGTGGAACATTCTGGCCGATGACACCAATCTGTTTGCATTTGGGCGCTGTCCAGCCTGCGCAATCGGACGCGGAACTGTCGATATTCCCCGGAAGCAATGCAACGCCCAGAATTGTCACTGAGGATTAGGTGTTGTCACGAGAGTCAAGCACCGCTAGGGCCGGTTTGACGCGCATCGCCCATTTTCCGCCCACTGTAGATTTTGTCCTCGATCCGGTCCTGCGCACGGCTGGCCACATCCATGTTCACTTCCAGGTAGCCCATCGTGGTCTTCGGGTCCTTGTGGCGCATGATGGCCTGGATGGTCTGAATGGGCGTGCCTTCTTCCGACATGAGGGTGGCGCAGGTGCCGCGCAGTCGGTGAGGAGTGATCCCAGTCAAGGAGGTGGCGGCGTTGGCGCGGCGCATAGCGTATCGGGCGAATCCATCTGGCAACGCCCTGCCCTGCTTACCTGGTGCGATGAGGCCCTGCGGTCGTCGTTGGGGTGCCAGGTACGCAACCAGCCAGCGCGGCATCGGCACTGGGACCGCCTCCTTCCCCTTGGTAATGCCGGGCGTGAAGGTTCGCCGCTCCCAGTCGATCCACTCCCAGCAAGCGCTAGCCGCTTCCGACTCGCGCAGGCCCAGGCCGTACATGAGACGCACAGCGATGGCGACGGACGGCGAGCGCGTAGTCGCCTTGTCGATCTCGGCGAGCCAGTCGTCGGTGGTGTTGGTGGGCAGCGTGGCGCGCGGGATTTTCTGGACCGGCAGCATGGGCACGTCCCACGGCAGCTTGGAGATGATCTTGCGCTTGACGGCCC
Source organism: Massilia scottii (assembly GCF_030846495.1). Classification (NCBI taxonomy): domain Bacteria; kingdom Pseudomonadati; phylum Pseudomonadota; class Betaproteobacteria; order Burkholderiales; family Oxalobacteraceae; genus Massilia; species Massilia scottii. Next base: position 72,275 of record NZ_JAVCWM010000031.1, read on the forward strand.
AGTTCACCAGCAGCTTGAGCTTGCGCAGCCAGTGGTTCGCGGTGGCCGGCTTGCGCGTGGCCAGGTGCGCGTTTCGCGCCTTCTCGATGATCTCGGTGCCCAGGTCGCTAATCAGCAGCTGGCCCAGCCCGTGAAGGTGCCGGCGCTTGAAAACGTCGATCCCGCGGCGATGCGACTTGCTGGCGATCGGCGCGCGCAGTTGCTCCCATTGCTCGATCAATTCCTCCAGCGTCGGGACCAGTTGCATGCCGCTCGCGAGCAGGACGGCATCGGCGTACGCCTTGGACATGATCGCGTGTGCGCGCTTGTGGTTCACCTCGTGGGTGGTGCGCTGGCGCCGCGCGCCACCGGCGAGCCGGAAGCGGTAGTGGTAATACTTGCCAACCTTGAACAGGGTGCTGGACATGCCGCGCCCCGGTCAGGCTGGGGGGATGAACGAACCGAGCTGGTGTAGCACCGGCGCCGGCGGCGGTTCCGGTGGCAGCGCCGGCGCGGCCATCGCTTCGTGGGCCTTCTTGATGCTGTGGCTCATGCTGTAGGCGGCCTGCCCAAAGCTTTTCACATGATAATAATAGGTGCGCTCGCTGATGCCGAGCGCGGCGGCCGCCTGCTTGGCCAGCGCGGCGTCGCCGACGTAATACGCCTTGAAGGCCAGGAACTTGCCCTTCCATTTCTTCATGTCGGCCAGCGTATGCACGGCCATGTTGAAATATTGCATGTCAGGGTGGTTGCGGGCGTTTGGCTCCCTCCCTACCTTGGACGGCTGAAGGCGCCCAAGGGTCCCGCTGCTGGCCGGCCGCATGTAAAAGCTGCGTGTCTGGCACCAGCGCACCCACTCATCACAATATTCTGCTACTACATCCCGATTTTTCATCTGTACTGCCTCCGTGGTCAACTTGCGGGGCAGTCTAAAGCCGGTTAATGCATAACTTAGATTTTCACCTTAAAGAGGCGGACACAGAATTCGGGAAAAATAGTACGATAAGCTCAAAAATTACAGCCAAATACCCTGGGGCGGGGACGGAAATCGTCTAAAGTACTATTTCCGACTGCCCATCGGTCCCGCAAGGTTTTACGCATAAATTTGCTTTTAGCAACAAATGTGTTCGTATCACACGCATAGGGTGTCGACAAACACTTGTTTTCTGACGGTCCGCTTTCGGCCAAAAGCGGACATCACAAGATCAAATCAATCCGGTATCGGTAGCGCAAAATCAAACCGGGTGTGGATCTGGGGAGCAATTGTCACATTTTGACGTGTATCGGCTGGTACAATTACTCGTTATAGGTGTGTTGCCTACGCTAATGTAAGGGGACACGTATGTCCACGCAACTCCAAAATCCGACTCTCCATCAATCTCATCCTCCATCTCATTTCGTACGCTTCTACCAAGACGAGGTCACGCTTCTGAGCGAAGTTGCCGAGTTCATTGAGCAGGGATTGCGCACTGGTGGCACGGCAATTGTCATTGCTACCAACGATCACATAATCGCGTTACAAGATCAGCTGCAAGGGCTGGCCTCCTTGAACGGCGAGGAACAACCCCTAAAGCACCTGATCGTGCTGAATGCGGAAGACACGCTAGCGCTGTTCATGGTCGACGACTGGCCGGACGAACGACTGTTTGACCGCACGGTTGGGAGTGTCGTCCGCAGTGCCTGTCATTCTGGAACAGTAGTTCACACGTTTGGTGAAATGGTCGCTGTACTATGTTCCCGCGGCCTGTATAACGCAGCAGTGCGGCTTGAAGAACTGTGGAACAGCTTGGCTCGGGAATACCGGTTTGCGCTTTTTTGTGCCTACCCATGGCAACAATTTTCGAGGGTCGGAGACGCTGCTGCGTTTCAACGCATTTGCTTCGCGCATGACCATGTCTCTCATTCGACCCAGGCTCTAGAGAAGAGCGATCCAGATGTGTCTCGACAGCTCGCCATCCTGCAGCAGGAGAATCATGCCCTGCGCTGTGAGGTTGTCCGAGGCAGAGAAGCGGAAGCGACACTGCAGGACCGCGAGCGGGAATTAATGGACTTCCTAGAGAACGCTGCCGAAGCCCTGCACCGCGTTGGACCAGACGGGACGATCCTCTGGGCCAACAAGGCCGAACTAGCGATGCTCGGTTACCGATGGGATGAATATGTGGGGCATCACATCTCGGAGTTCCATACCGACTCCGATGTCATCGCGTCCATCCTGACTCGACTGCAGCAAGGACAAACTTTGCTTGACGAGCCAGCACGGCTAAATCGCAGGGACGCCTCAATCCAGCATGTGGTCATCAGTTCAAACGGTTGCTTCGAGAATGGCCGCCTGCGCTACACCCGTTGTTTCACACGCGACGCGACCGAACGCCACTTGCTGGTACAACTGCACTGTGAGCGAGAAGTCCTGGTAACAAAACTCTCCGAAGCCAACCGTGCAAAGGACGAATTCCTTGCGATGCTCGGCCATGAATTGCGAAATCCGCTCGCGCCTGTCAGCGCAGCTGCAGAGGTGCTCAAAATCGTCGCGAACGATCCTGAACGGGTGCAACATGTGGCTGGTGTCATCAAGCGGCAAGTAGGGCACATGACTGGCCTGGTTGACGATTTGCTTGACGTCGCTCGGGTCACGCGGGGTCTGATCGCTCTCGACACGTCCGTGCTCGATCTTCGGGCGATCTTAACTGAAGCCGCAGAGCAGATTGCCTCGCGTGTCCAAGCTAGCTGTCAATCAAAGCTTGCAGCTCGACATCCCGCGCGAACCAGTGCTTGTCCTGGCCGACCGCAAACGCATCGTCCAGGTTGTGGCTAACATCCTCGTCAACGCCAACAAGTTCACACCAAATGGCGGCACCATCAATATGCGCTTGCATGCCGATGTGGGCGAAACAGAATTGATCGTATCAGACACAGGCATTGGCATGGATGCGGAATTATTGGCACACTTATTCGACCTGTTCGTGCAGGGGCGTCGTACGCCCGACAGAGCTCAGGGCGGGCTAGGTCTCGGACTTGCCTTGGCGAGGAGTTTGGTGGAGCTACACGGAGGGTCAATCACTGCTGCCAGCAAGGGTACCGGTATGGGAAGTACATTTATAATCCGCTTGCCGCGGTTGCCGAACGATCTTGGCAATGCAGATAATGAGCGAAGTGGACCCAAACTCGTCCCAATCCTTGGATAGCGGAACAAATGTCGCCTATCTTGGGCCACACCGATCAGGTGGCAGACTGAAGTGGCCAATATTCCTGGAATACAAGCGCGATATCCACCCATTGGGCAGTGAACTGATCCTTGCGAATGCGCATACAAACTTTCAACAGTGAACGCAAATGACCACTTGCTAGTCGCCTGAGTGTCCGGTTTGGGGCGGCAGCCGCCGAGCCGATGGGGGCCAGTTCGCCGTCGAGGAACATCGACAGGACCCGGCCAACAGCGGCCACTGGCCGAAGAACGTCAGCTCCTGCAGCCGGTTAGTCAGCAACCCTGCCCGTCTCCGCTAGTCGCTTGAGCGATGCCAAGGTGAGTGGAAGCCCAGTACGTAACGGATTGCCGACGATACGGCCCAGCAGAAAAGACAATGCACCGGAAAAAGTAACTCTATGGACGACTTCGGTACCGGCAGCAGTGACGTTGAGCTCGTGCTCAAACACCATACGGAAGAGTGGAATCTGCGAGTCGACAGTGAACGACTTGTTGGGAACCACCGAGATGAAATTCATTGGGACAGTGATTCCTTTCGGCGGAGTGATTTTGCCTTTGCTCCCTGTCCGGAATGGCCCGTCAATCGACGCCTCTTTGGTATCTGGGTCCCAAGTTTTCCAGTTTGGGACATCCGCGTAAATCTCGAATATTTTCTCGGGTGGCACAGAGATTGTGACTCGACTTTCCACTTGCATTCGGGCTCCTTTGTAGTCAAGAAATTACACAACGCATTCTACGAGTTCAGCGTCTTCGATATCCTTAGTCGCTATGGCTCAGTCTTTTGCTGGCTGAGGTCGTGGTGAACAGTGTTACATTATGGAACAAATAAGCTAAAGTATAATTTTTAGGGTAGACACATGCCAAATATCAGCGATCGTATGAAGTACCTTAGGCGCATGGAGGCCGCTTTTGCTTTCGCCTTCCCTGCAATTTTCTTGTATCTTTGGCAAAAATCGTCGGAGCCAGTAGGATGGGAGCTGAGGGTGCCTGCTATGTTATTGGTGAGTTACCTTCTGTTTCAGGGTGCTTGGTATTGGCACTTAAAATTGGAAGCACTCACTCGAAGGAAACCCCTGCCGCCTTACTTCCATTCGCTATACCGCACCTTCAAGTGGACGAACATTGTACTTCTAATAGGCATGTCGCTAGCGCTAACTGTCGCAATAGTTAGGGGTGTCAACCATGCAGATATCATCTGGACGAGTTCCTTGCTCGGTGGTGCCATTCTCGAACAGATCAATTACTATCACTACCAACTGATGTATGACACACGCGGCGCAATCGCAAACCTCCGCCGCAATGCACGTCTACGCAAGGCCGCCCTTGCTGTCGATCTGGCGCGCGCCTGACGGAACCAGAGCCCCGTTGCGCGGCGACGAGAGTGGCTAGACGCAAGACGGATCGTGCAAGCCGTACCGGCGAAACAGTCGCTGTCGCGCACGAATGCGGGCATTTCAAGTAGTTCCCGATCGCACACGAAATGAAGGCGGAGCCTGGTTTAAGCTCGTGTCTAAATAGCGCGTGCAACTAGGTGCGTATGACCACTTCAGGGCGAAACCGGACGGTCGGTCGGCGGTGCTGTAACCTTAACATACTATTTTTTCGAATTCTATGCTCGGCCCTTAAAGCGCGCGGCGCCACGGAAACGCTGGCGAATAGCCAAGGAACAAAGGCTTAGCGAAGAAGTTGCGCACGCGCGGCGGGACGATAGAGCGCGGCGCTTCCGGTGCGCTCTCCTTTTCGAGCTGGTGCCGGGCGCGTGTCGTTAGTTTGTATTTGATCCCCTCGCGAATCAGACAGCCGCGTTCGACCAGATCGCAGTAAAGCTCGACCATCTTGCAGTGGTCGATGCCGGCCGGGAGCTTGCGCGTGACGAAATCCCCATGCACCTCGGCGCCCCGATAGATCGTCATTGGCCCCTTGAGGAACGCTGTCAGGATCTGCTCG